>JACOST010000032.1 GCA_016178705.1 Deltaproteobacteria bacterium
ACCCGGACGATCCGCAGCCAAGCACGACGCCACGTCGGAAACAGACCGACCGACCACAGCGAATGATTCACCCAATCCACGATCAGCGCCTCCCGAGACGGAGGCCATGCGGCCAAATGGTTTTTCTACAAGCTCGTTAGGGCCTCTGCCATGGACGCAAAGTCGCTGACTCGCCGAGCCGTGCTGCGGCTTTCGTCTGAGCTCGTGGCCGCGGATTGTGATGTCGAGAACGAAACCGAGTTGGCCCATCTTTTCTTTTGGGCGATTCTCTCTGAAGCGCGGGGAAGTGGTGTCTCATCAAATGCTCTTCGTTCCGAAATCCGGTTGACGAACGGCGGGCGAATCGATTTTGGGTTTCGAGCAGTGGAAGCTGGCGTTCCATACGAACTCTTTCTCGAGTTGAAGGTTTGGGTGCGACCGCTGCACGTCAGCCATATGAGTAAAGCCAATGTTGCAACTCGAAAGCGGAACGAATGCATTCGAGATGCGAAGAGGCTTTCCGGCCTAATCACCAATCGTGCATGCCATCACGGCGGATTGTTGGTCTTGGAGCGCAATTCTTCGCATCTGAAGCGGCTTCTTTGCGACCGACTGGTGGAGGCGAATTGCAGCCTCGAAGAGGAGTGGTTTCCGCTGACGCGCTCATCGGCTGGCAACCACCAAGAGCATCTAGGGCTAATCTGGGTGGGCCCTAACACGCCGCTCGATCTGACGGCGGGCATGCAACGTCCTCCAGACGGCACTGCCTCGGTTGCCCGCCGCAGCTCAACGGCATAGCGTTTCGGCGACCGGGCAAGCACGAGAATGAACGTGAAGGTGCTCGATCGGGACGGCGTGCGCATCGTCGAATGCACTGATTCGATCACTCGCGTCGATGACGCGCTCGATCTGATCGCGGCGTGCATCGAGCGCGGTTCGACGCGATTGCTGATCGACTCGCGACACCTGCCCGCGGCGTTCTTCGACCTGCGGTCCAAGTTCGCTGGCGAGTTTCTCCAGAAGCTGCAGAACTACCGACTCCGCGTCGCCGCGGTGTTCCTCTCGGAGCACGAATACGGCGAGAGGTTTTCGGAGTTCTTGTCGGAGGCGAAACGTGGCAACAGTTTTCGCGCCTTCACCGTCCGCACCGACGCGGAAGCCTGGCTCGCCTTCCAGTAGCTGGACCGGGAAGAGCGGACCCTACAAAGCCACGGTGGACCCGACCCGGTTACGCTCGCAAACCCATCCGCTCCTCGCTCAATTGATAGCGCCACTCCTGACACGGGCGTGCGTCTGTGCTAACGCCTCCTCGACAAGCCAGGAGGGCCGCATGCTCAAGTTGCACCATCACCCATTCTCGACGTTCTCCCGCCGCGTGCGCATCGCGCTGATTGAGAAGAACATCGATTGCGAGTTGGTCGAGGTCGACATGATGGCGGGCGCCCACCGCAGCGAGGCGTACCGCAAGCTGAATCCGTACGGGCGCGTGCCGACGCTCGAAGAAGACGGCCTTGTGCTCTACGAGTCGACCGCGATCCTCGAATACCTCGAAGCAACACATCCGCAGCCGCCGCTCGTACCGGCGGACGCGCGCGGACGCGCGCTCGTCGCCATGCACATGAAGCTCTGCGACATCCAACTCGCGCGCCAGACCGGCACGATCATCTTTCCCATGCGCTTCCTGCCGAAGGAACGGTGGGACGAGGCGGCGATGGCGCAGGCGAAGAAGGAGATCGAGAAACACCTCGTCATCCTCGACGCGCAGCTCGCCAGCAAGAGCTACCTCGTGGGCGACCGATATTCGCTCGCCGAGGTCTGCTACGCGCCCTTCGTCGAGTTCTTTCCACTGATGAAGATTGCGCCGCCACCGAACGTCGCCGCCTGGACCAAGAGCCTTCTCGAACGCCCGAGCGCAGTGCAGACCAAGCCGGCCGCTTGAATCCCCGATCCCGTGGGCTGACCTCGTTTCGCGTTGGATGACCGACACCTCGCGAGCGCCGGTGATCCGGGAGAACAGCGAACGGAATAGCTACGGCTCACGCCACCGCGGACGGCTTTCGGCGACGCACGCACCACAGGATCACGATCGGCGCGAGCAACCGAGCGAACGGATGGCTATCGGTCGCGTGACTGTGATTGACGGCACAGCCACCGCCACCGCCAGCCATTTGGGTAGCGTCTGTACCAATCGCGGGGCTGGTGGGGGTCGGCGTGCTGACCGAAGTTCCTGCCTTCAGCGTGTTGGTCGGCGTCCGTGCGGCGAGCGTATCCGTCGCGCGCGGTGTGTTGGTGGGGGTCGGCGTGGGAGAATCTTCTGCGGCTTGCTCAATGTCGAATACTCCGTTGGTCGTCGCTACATACACTGTCGTCGGCCTGTGCGGATCGATTGCCAGCGCATTGATTGTGAGGCTGGTCAGTCCGGCATTGAACTCGCCCCTGCTCGCGCCACCGTCCGTGCTCTTGAACACGCCATCGTTGGTGCCGGTATACACAGTCGTCGGCGTATGCGGGTCGATGGCGATGGTTCGGGTGCCACTTGCGCTTGGCCCGGGCCCAGTCAGGTGCCAATTTCCACCGCCGTCGGTGCTCTTGTACACACCATTCTGTGTTCCAGCGTAGAAGGTGCTGGATGTTACCGGGTCGATCATCACATCAAAGACGTGGAAAATGGCACTGGACGATGGGTTCAAGATGACCTGCCAGGTGGCACCGCCGTCGATGCTTTTCAGAACCCCGCTTGCGCTCCCGGCGTAGAGCGTGCCGGGCAGAGAGAGATCAACTCGAAGCGCGAAGACTAGACCGACAGACGAGCCCTTGCTCCAGGTGCGACCGCCGTCGGTGCTTTTGAAGACCTGGCCATCCCCGTCAGGATAGCTCGCAGCATAGACAGTGGTTGCCGTGGCCGGATCGATCGCGAGTGCGGAAATCACATCGAGAGCGGGCGCCGGAACGTCCCGCAAGATGCTGTCCCAGGTAGAGCCGCTGTTCGTACTCTTGAACAGGCCGCCCGCTGTCCCGACGTAGAGCGTGTTGGGCGTGAGAGGATCGATGGCGAGCGCACGCGTTGCCGCCTCAGTCGACGCCAGGTTGAGCGCCTCCCAGCGATTGCCGCTGTTCGTGCTCTTGAACAATCCCGTCTGCGTCCCGGCGTAGAGCGTGCTGGGCGTAGTGGGATCGATGGCGAGCGCGTTCACCACGCTGCCTTCATCCGGCCCGTGGGTTGTCCAGACATGGAACCCGGCCTGCGCGCTGCCCGCACTGACAACAGCGAAGGCGAGCCACGTAGCGGCGACGCGACGGACAGACCGACTGGAGATGTGAGTGATCATCTGCATGCGGCTACCCTCCTTCAAACTCTTGCACGGGTGGTGGGGCTTCTTGCTTGCCCTCCTTGGTGTCTGGCACCGCTGCCGACAGTCGGTGCTAGGCAATCACGAGCAACTCTACGTCGTGGCAACGCCTGTGCCAGCGTGCAGTCGATGGAAACGTATAAACCGAGCGACGCGCAGAGCGATCACCGAGACAGGATCGCCTCAACCGGCTCTGCCCGTTTTTCAAAGCAGATGTAAGAGTTTCAATTGGGGTACGCTGCAGACGCTGCAATCGAGCGGATTGCTCGCTTGATCGAGTCGGCGCGACGCTTGCCGTCCGGGACGGCTTTGATTGTTATTCGTACGTCCGGATTTCGATGAGATGCCGGCTCGGGTCGAAGAAGTAGAGGGCCTTTCCCATGCCCTTGGCGCCCATTTCTCTTCCCGGTCCCTTCATGCTGCCGACGGCATCGAACGCGTCGCCGAATTCGATTCCCACCGCCTTCACACGGTCGAACACCGCTTCGAACTCCGCACTCGACATCGCAAACGCGAGGTGATCTCCACCCTGCGTGCCCCACGGTGCGAGTTGAATCGTCAGCGCCGGAGTGACGCGGACAACGGTGAACGGGCCGTCGCTGCCTTCGAGAGCGAATCCGAGAATCTCAGCGTAGAACTTCGCGCTCGCCTGAACGTCCCCTACCGCCAAGATCAAGTGATCGAGTTCTGCCATCACCCAATCCTCCCTGCCTTCATCGATCGAGGCGCGCGGGTTGCCCGCGCTGGTTGAGGAGTTGCGCTAGCGCGTCGATCTGCTCCCGTTGCAGCGCCAGTAGTTCCGCCCATTGTTGTTCGCGCAGGGCATCCATCTTTTGGTGCAGTCCGAGTATCTCCAACTCGGCCTTCAAGTTCACTTCGTAGTCGTGGGAGGCATCCATCCGGTCCTTCGCCGCCTGCCGGTTCTGCGACATCATGATGACCGGCGCTTGTAACGCCGCGAGCATGGAGAGGAACAGATTCAACAGAATGTAGGGATACGGATCAAACGCCTCCGCGCGCGCCCCCAGAATGAACGAGTTCACGATCACCCACACCACCAACACAAAACCAAAGAGCATGATGAAGGTCCACGAGCCGCCGAACGACGCCACGTGATCCGCCAAGCGCTGGCCAAAGGTGAGCCGTCCTTCGAACTCTTGATTGATGTTGCGGCTGATGTGCATGCGCTCCGCGATCTGCCGTATCACGCGCTGCTCACGCTCCGTCAGCTTCTCGAATCCGGTGCGCAGCAACTTCTGCGCAAGCTCTCTTACGTGGTTGTTCATCGCATTCTCTCCCTTCCCGATGCGCTGGAGACGATCAACGCGTAGATCACAGGGTCACTAGTTCGGTGATTCTAAACGGGATCGGCGCGGTCGAGCAAACGCACTTCGCCGCGCCGTCCGTCGACTTCGATGAGGTCGCCGGTCCTGATGATCTGCGTCGCCGGGCCGACGTTGACCACGGCCGGGATGCCGTACTCGCGCGCCACAATGCTGCCATGGCTCAGTGCGCCACCGAGGTCCATGACGATGGCCGCCGCCGGCAGAAAATACGGCGTCCAACCGGGGTCGGTGAATGGAGCGACGAGAATCTCTCCCGCCAGCACGCGTTCCTCGCTGTCGGCGCGCAGGATGACGCGCGCACGGCCAGTGACGACGCCGGGGCTAACGGCCAGTCCGCGCAGCACGGAGGTCGGAGCGGCGCTCGCGGGCCGCATGGTATGACGGCGCGGATCGAAGCGGCCCACGATAACCGGGGCCGGAGTCAGCGCAACGTTCTCGACGTACTCCGCGCGTCGCTTGGCGACCAGGATACGAGGGTCAAATGTCGCTTCGCCATGAACCACAGCGGCAAGCTCTGTCAGATCGAAAAACAACACGTCGTCGCGCTCCGCCACAACGCCACGAGCGGCGAGCCGCGCACCAAGTTCGAGCAGCGTCGCCCGCGCCACCGCGATGCGTCGGACCGCTTCGCTCTTCACATTCTCGCGCAGCGCCAGCCCACCTTGCGCGCGTTTGAGCAACCAACCAAACACGCGTCCTCGCACGGGGCCAAGTCGGCGCTCGCACGCGCGCGTGAGCACGGCCCGGTCAACGGAACGCTGTCGATGGGTTGCAACTGGGCTGGCCGCTTCACTCGCCAGGTAGCTACGCAGCAAGGACAACACGTAGTCAGGTTGTTCGCGCCAGCGCGGCACGGCCACATCAACCTCGACGCGCGTGTGGTGTCCGTGTTGCGCCATGAACGCGTCCCACTGCGCGATAAACGCTCGGCCCCCTTCACCCTCCGCGAGCGCGGCGCGGACACTCGCAAAGGACGCTCCGGCGGCGAATACTTGGCTCGGTAGCGCGCGCGCCGTTTCGGCCAAGCGCCACAAATCCAAACCGGCTTCGGCCGAATCGAGGCCACCCACGCCTGAAAGCAATCGGCTGACGATCGCACCATCTGCATCGCCGAGCCAACGCCGACAGATCGTCTCCAATGGCGCGCCACACGCCAGGCCAGCGAGCGAGTAGATGAATCCCTCTCCGAAGGTGTCGAAGTCATCGAACGCGTGATCGAGATGCGCGAGCAATGCCGCGTCGCCCATCGTCGTCAAATCGTGCCGTTCGAGCGCGGCGGTCGCGCTGCGCAACTGGGCGAGCAGCGAGCCGCCGCGCGCGCTCAGGTGGCGCAGAAACCAGACCAGGGTGGACGGCAACCGCACGATCATCCGCCAGCCCGACACATTGAGCGCGGGCAAGTCTCGCCGCGTCAGTTGGGCGAGCGCGGATGCCAATTGCTGATCCCCGCCAAAGGTCTGCACCGCGTCGACGCGGAGAAATCGCACGCTCGACAGCGCCGCCATGATCGTATTCATGTTGAAGTAGGCGCGACCCGCCACCAACCCAACGAGTGCATTCTGTTCGAGGTGGAACGCCAGCCGCGAGAACACGACCCGCAGCAGTGCGTCGACCAGGCGACTCACCACCGAGAAGGTCATGGGAGTCAGCACATCGGGGAGGATCTCGCCGGTGTTGGTGTTCGCCCACACTTGACGGTCGGCCGGATCATCCGTACCGAGCCCGGCCGTCACTGCACGCGCTTGCAAGAGAAAGATCTCGCCATCGGCGATCGCCCACTCGATGTCCTGCGGACCGCCGAATGCGCGCTCGATAGCGACCCCCAACTCCGCTAGCCGACGGGTCTGCGCAGCATCGAGACAGGGCCGCTGGGCTCGCTCGGGTGCTACGGATTGCTCCCGCGTGCCGCCCGCGCCGTCCATTTCGAAGGACTGCACCAACTCGAAGGGCTGCACCGCCGCGTGCTGCTCGACGACGGCGAGCGTGTGCTTGTCAATCACGAATCGCGCCGGCGTCACACGCCCGGATACGAGCACCTCGCCCAAACCGAACACCGCTTCGATCACGACGCGGTCGCTGCGTGCCGCCACGGGGTCGCAAGTGAACAGCACGCCGGAGACCTCTGCAGGTACGCAGCGCTGCACAACCACCGCCATCGTCACATCGTCCGAGAGCCCGTGCTGTGCGCGATACGCCGCCGCGCGCTCGCTCCACAAAGACGCCCAGCACTGGCGCACTGCTCGACCGCATGCCTCCATGCCGGCGACGCCGAGTACGGTATCGTGTTGACCCGCAAATGAATGTCCCGCGCCATCCTCCGCGGTTGCGGATGAGCGCACCGCCAACGACTCGGCGCCGAGCGTGCGCATGGCCTCGCCGATTTGTGCGGCGAGCTGCGCGTCGAGCGGCGCTCCCATGATCGCCGCGCGCAACGCCCTGCCCCGCATCGCGCCATGCACATCGACCCGCGCCAGGTGTGCGCGATACGCCTGGGTCGTGACCACGAACGCCGGCGGCACCGGCACTCCGAGATTCATCAGACGGACAAGACTGGCGGCCTTGCCGCCGAGTTGCTCGACCGCCGCGTCAGGGGTCGGAAGCGGGACGATCACGCCGCTCACGTTCGTCGAGCGCATGGCGGGTGAGACGAACGCGCGCGGCGACAATTCATCTGGTCAACTGAGCGCCGCCCGCGTAGTGCCCCCTCGATGCGTCGCCCTTCGATACGAGGCCTTCGGCTTCTACTCCGGACGACTCCTCGGGGAAGCGGTTCCTCTTCACCTACGTTCCACACTCCGTTTGCCCGAGTAGATCGCGAAGCGATCGTATCGAGGGCCCTTCGTTTGAAGGTCTCGCTGAATCGAATCTCTATCGTTCACGGCTTCGGAATTCGCAACGTCTTGCTGATCATCAGACTTCCCGACAGCGCGAACAGCAGCGACACGAGGTGCATGCGGATACCGAACGGCTGCACCGGCAGCAACGCCTCATTGCGGTAGAGGATCAGCAGAAGCCCGAGCGGTACGATGCTGGTCGGGATCGGCGTGCCCTCGAAGTGCGTGACCTTGCCGCCCTCGCCGGCCAACTCCTCTGCTGTGATGTTGAAGCGCGCGAGCCGGCTGAGCCCGCACACGGCGAAATAGATGAGCAAGGCCTGATCCAACGCGGTGTTCAGGCCGACCGCGAAGGCAATCGCAGCGGGCGCGACACCAAACGAGATCACATCGGCGAGCGAGTCCATCTCGCGGCCCATCGGCGACGCCTTGTGACGCCAGCGTGCGACCCGTCCATCGAGCAGGTCGAACACGATCGCCAAAGGAACCAGGACGACCGCCACGTAGAGCTGCGCCGTCTCATGGCTCGCCACAAATCGCATCGCGTGAAACACCGCCGCGATCCCACAGCATCCGTTCGCGATCGTCAGCAGATCCGCGAAATGAAAACCGCGAATCATCGAAAAATGTTTTGGCTGCGCCCGCTCCATAGTCGCCCCCCTCCGAGCAGGGGGACTATACGTGCGGATGCGGCGGAAGTGGAACCGCCGCGACGCGGGTCGGACCCGCGAGCACGGCGCTGGATGACGTTAGCCGGCGGCCCGCGCCAACGCCGGCGACTCGGTCGCGGGAGTCTCCGTAGGGCGGCGCGGCGCGTCGAGCAAACGCCGATGCCACGCGGCGATGCCGCGCCGCAGGTACTCCGGATTGATGTCGAGCGTCTCGCTGATGTTCTCGAAGGAAAACACCCCTTCGTTGCTGGGGCACGCGATCCATTCGACAGCCTCGGCGAACAACTCACGGCCGATGCGGTCGTCGGCGACGATGTACTTGCGGTAGTCGTCGAGCGCATTTTCCAACACGGCCAACATCAGGCGTTTCTCGTTCGAGAGCGCCGCCCGGCGGCGGCGTGCCGCAACCAGTTGGTCGGTGATCAAGACATCCGGTTCAAACAAGCCGCGATCACTCATTCCGTGTGCTCCCTATCCGTAACATTGGGGCGGCGTGCTGCCGGCACCGCGAGGCCATGCGGTGGCCATTTGGTCGAGCTGATGACGAAAAGACCGTGGAGGCCCGCTCTGGGCCTCCACGGGAATTCGTTACAGCTTGGTAACGTTGGACGCTTGCGGTCCCTTTTTGCCTTGGGTCACGTCGAAACTGACCTTCTGGCCTTCGTCGAGACTGCGGTAGCCTTCGCCGACGATCGCGGTGTGGTGAACGAACACATCGACACCATCGTCGCAGCTGATGAAGCCAAATCCCTTCTCGGCATTGAACCATTTCACTGTTCCTTGAGCCATGCGCTTCCTCCTTTCTTGCTTTATTCGTCACTGGGAAGCTGCTGGATCCGGAACGCGATAGTGATTGCGTATAAGCGAGCCGAAGAGCTGTGCTCCGCGGCTCCAAAGGAACTGCTGTTTCTCCCCGTTGAGACTGCGCACGTTTCTAACCGACTTGCGGCCGAAGTACAAGATCGAAATGCAATTCGACCCTGGCCCGGGAACCGAGGCGGAATTGCGCCCGCGCCGCCCAAGATGCCGCGGATGTTGCCGCGGATGATGCCGAACCCCCATCCCCGCCCCGGGACGCACCGCCGTGCGCCCCTACGAGATTCTGCCTTCTCGTCCGTGGGTGGGCACGGCGTGCGCCCTCCGCCGGTCGCTGCCACTGGACGACCCCTCTTCGTTCATTGGCCCACCACAGGAGCGCCGGGCTTGTCTGAGCCGGATTTCGAAGGACGATAGCGATATGCAAGTAGCGTTGCCGACACGCGTCGAAGCCGATACAAGCGCGAGGTGGCTGTCGACACGTCGCCGGACCTTCCCGCCGCATGATTCCGCAACGTTGGATTGAAGCGTACCTGCGCTTCCTGCTGCGCCACCGCGGGGCGATCGCGCTGCTCGTCGCCCTCATCACCGGCGCCTTGGCTTACCAGCTGAAGGATCTCCGGCTGCACTCGGACTTCTTCGACTTCTATCCCCGCCGCCACCCGTACATTCAGTTCTACAACGAGTTCCGCCAGATGTTCGGCACACCGAACATCATGAGCGTCATCCTCGAAGTGAAACAGGGCGACATCTACAACCCCGAGACCCTGCAAAAGCTCGATCGCATCACCAAGTTCATGATCTACACCAAGGGCGTCGTGCCGTATCAGATCACGTCGATCGCGCACCCCAGCGTGCGCAGCGTCGTCATCTCGAGCGCCGGCAACATCAGCATCCGGCCAATCTTCTATCCGGGCGTGCCGCAGACCGAACACGACGCCGATCGCGTCCGCTTCTCGGTCTACCAAAACCGCGCCGTGCGCGGCATCTACACGGCCAACGACGACACTGCCGCCGTGGTCCACACGGCATTCTGGGAGGAGGCGCTCGACTTCGGCTACCTCTACGACCACATGATGGAGCTCAAGCGGACCGAAGAAGACGCCAATCACCGCATCTACATCACCGGCTTCCCGTGGTTGTACGCCTCGGTGCTGCGCTACACGGGCGAACTGAACTACATCTTCGCCTACACGGTGCTTGCGCTGTCATTCCTCCTCTACGCGTACTTCCGCACCTGGACCGGTATTTGGGTACCGATCTTCTCCGGGCTGCTCTCGAGTATCTGGGGTCTCGCGTTCGCAGCAATGCTCGGGTTCAATCTCGACCCGCTGGTGCTGGTGATCCCAGTGTTTCTCACGGCGCGAGCTCTCAGCCATTCGGTGCAGTCGATGGATCGCTACCACGAGGAGTTCTACCGCCTCGGCGACAAGCAGCAAGCGATCGTGGCGTCGTACTCGCACCTGTTTGCGCCGGCGATCGCGTCGATCGTCACCGACGGCATCGGATTATTGGTAGTGGCGGTGGCACCGATCCCGCTCGTGCAGAAGGTGGCGATCTTTTCCAGCTTCTGGGTGATCTCGATCTTCATCAGTGTGGTCACGCTGCATCCGATCATTCTATCGTATATCCATCCGCCGCCGCGTGGCGTTGCGGCGCCGAAGGAGCCGCGTGTGAGCGCTGGCGAAGCCACGGTCGTCGTCGCCCTCCTCTGCGGCGGCGCTGCGGTCGTCCGCTACGCCGAGGCGGTGCCCGGCTGGTGGATCGCCGCGGCGCTCATCCCGGTCCTCGCCTGGTATTGGCTCACCTATTCGGAAACTATCTATGCCGCCGTTACGCGCGGCGTGATCCACTGTACTGACGGCGCCGCGCGTTGGGTCGTTATCGGCCTCACCATCGCGCTCTACGGACTGCTGCCGATGTGGGGCTGGACACTGAAGGTCGGCGACATGACTCCGGGCGCCGCGCTGCTGTTTCCCAATCATCCGTACAACACCGCCTACAAACTCCTCAATCAGAAGTTCCTCGGTGCCAGCCAACTGATTGTCATCGCCGACACGTTGCGGGCGGATGGTGTGAAGAGCGTCCCGGCGCTCAGCGCCATGGAGGAGTTCGCCGATCACATGCAGGATGCACCCGCCGCACGCGCGTCGATCAGCATCGCCGATATCGTCAAGCAAGCGGGCCGCATGTGGCGCGACGGCGATCCCAAGTGGGGCATCGTCCCCGACAACATGCGCGAGCGCAGCGAGCTGCTATTCGTGTTCGATAGCACGTCGGGCAACACCGATCGGTTCATTGATCGCACCGGGCGCTACGCCGCCATCATCACCCTCTTCAGCGAACACTCACACGACGTGATCCGCGACGCGATCAATTGGGCCAAGCAGTTCCCCGATGTCGAAGGGGTCGTCCATTTTCGCTTCGCCGGCGGTCTGTTTGGCATTCTCGCCGCGGTCAACGAGTCGGTCGAGAATTCCTATTGGCTCAACCTCGGACTGATCTTCGGCATCGTGACGTTCTGCCTGTATCTGACCTACGGCTCCTTCGCCGCGGCGGCGATCTTGATGATCCCCGTCGTGCTATCGCAGCTCGCCGCCGAAGCCCTGATGGTGCTGATGCACATCGACCTCAACGTGAACTCGTTACCGGTTGCCGCCGCCGGTGCCGGCGTGGGCGTCGACTACGGCATCTATCACTTCAGCCGGATGATCGACGCGTACGATGAAGTCGGCGTGCTCGATGAAGCCGTCGACTACGCCACGGCGACTACCGGCAAGGCGATCATCTTCACCGCCAGTACGATGATAGCGGGGACCGTCTTCTGGTGGTTCTCGAATCTGAAGTTCCAAGCCGAGATGGGCTTGCTGCTCGCGCTGCTGATGACCTTCAACACCTTCGGCGGCCTGATAGTCGTCCCCGCCTTCGTGAAGGCACTGCGGCCACGGTTCTTGGTCAACCGAGTACCGCCCGCACCCGCTTTGGCAGCGTCAGCCTAGCGGCTCCAACCTGCGACAGTCGTTGAAGATGGCTCGCAACGACGGAGGCAGATCCGCCAATCGTTCCTCGATCTCGCGACCAAGCGTCTCGCCGCCCGCCGCCAGCAACAGCCGGATATCAAGCAGGTCCTGCGGACCGCCGGCGTATAACTTGAGGAGTACGAGGTCCGCGGTGTCCACAACGGGCAGAGAGCGCCCCTCCACCATGACACTAACTCGGCGTTGAAGGATCTGCGCCTGCCAGGTGTGCTTGACGACGATGACGTCAACCGCCTCCGCCCCCTGACTGCAGCGCACGACGCCTCCGCCGATCAGGGCAGACTCAACACCGCGTTGACGGAGATAGTCTGCGATGCGTTCAACCAGTGTCATCTCGGCAGTGTATCCATCGATCGCGACGGACGGCGGCCTCGGTGCTTGTTGCGCCGCAAGCGATCACGTGCCTCGACGATCGTCGTCCCCGGTGGAAGCGTGGCCATGAAGAGCTGCAACGCTTCCTGTCCGAGACGCAGCGCGAGTTGGATCCGTTCGGCCGGGGTACCGTGAAAGTGCTTGGCCACCTCGGCGTCCAAGTCACGAGCCGGAAGCTTGGTCATTGGTTCCGTGTACCCAACGTCCGCTGCGAAGGCAAAGAGGCCTCCCGATTGTGGATTGCGGATTTGAGATTGCGGATTCGGAATTCGGAGGTGCGCTCCGTCATTCCGCAATCCGCAATCAACAATCCGCAATCAAAGAGTTCGTCCCGCCATGTGGCCGTCGAAGATCGCGCGGTCGGCGAGTCGGACAGCTACGGCGTCCCCGATCCGTATGACCTCCGGCACCTGATCTTTCAGCGCGAAGTACAACTCGTCGTTGGGTAGGCCGTTGGTGCGAATCACGACCGTATCGACTCGCTCGATCTGCTCGAGCTGACGCGACAGCGTATCCACTAGCGTGACTGCGTGATCGCCGATCATCCCCAACGCGGTGTTCGGACGCCAGCGCATTCCCGCCCGCACGGCCCGTGGAAGCGCGTAGCCCATGGTCTCGCGATCGAGATTGATCGGCATCGGTAGCGTGGTCACGACCGTTACGTTCGCGCCCCTGGACGCGAGCAGCTCGCCGAGTCCGATCGCTTCAATGTGTCCAACCGCATCGAAGATGATGATCCGATCGCCGAGCGTGTCGGCCGCGAGCAGCGCTTGCTCATGATCGATCACGAAATCTTGCTCCGAGCCGGCCACCGGCATCGGAAAGAACTTTGACGTGCCGAGCTTGGTCGCCCGCCCGCCGGTCGCGACCACAACCGCGTCGGCCTTGAGCGCGAGCACCGACTCGGCGGTCGCATTGGTGTTGAGCTGGATGTCGACGCCGCGGCGTTCGCACTCGCCGACGCGCCAATCGGCGAAGTCGGCGAGTTCGGCGCGGCCGGGAAGCTTTTGCGCCAGGCGAATCTTGCCGCCGAGCTGTGCGCTACGTTCCAGCAACGTGACCCGATGCCCGCGCGCCGCCGCCACCCACGCAGCTTCGAGGCCACCCGGTCCGCCGCCGATCACCACCACGCGCTTCGGCTGCGTGGCGGGACGCAACGTTCCCAACCCGAATTCCGCATCGCGGCCGACGGCCGGATTCGTCACGCAGGTGATCGGCAGACTCTGCGTGAGGTTGCCATAGCAGCCTTGGTTACTGCCTGTGCATCGCCGGATCGTCTGCGCGGCGCCCGCGCGTGCCTTGTTCGGCCACTCGGGATCGGCGATCAGCGCGCGCACCAACGTCACCGCATCAGCTTCGCCGCGTTCGAGAATACCTTCCGCTTCGTCCGGCAAAAGAATGCGGTGCACCGCGAACACCGGCACACGCGGCACCGCTTGCTTCACCTTGTGCGCAGCATAGACACCCAACAGGTGCGGCGCATACATCGGGCGAACCATGCCGAGGCCGGAGAGGCCGACGCTGACGTTGAGAAAGTCGACAACGCCGAGCGCGGCGAAGCGCGCCGCGAGATCCGCCGCGTCATCAGCGGTGAGGCCTTGCTCGTAACTCAACTCTTCGTCGCCAACCAATCGCAGCCCCACCGCGATCTTCGGACCGACTGCATCTCGAACGGCGCGCAGCACTTCGACCGCGAAGCGCGTGCGGTTCTCGACACTGCCGCCGTACTCGTCGGTGCGCTGATTGCTGCGCGGTGAGAGAAACTCGTGGATAAGGTAGCCGTGCGCGGCATGAATCTCGATGCCATCGAAGCCACCGGCCGCGGCGTTGCGAGCCGAGCGCGCGAAGTATTCGACCAGCTCGGTGATCTCGTGACGTTCGAGCATCTTGGGCGCCTCGGTCGAGTTGACCACGTGCGACGGCGACAGCACCGGCAGCTTCGACCACGCGCCGAAATTGACCCCACCGTTGTGCGCGAGCTGGATGAACGCCAGCGCACCCTGCCGATGCACGGGTTCGGTCACGCGCGTGAAATGCGGAATCGCCGCTTCGTCCCATGCCGCCGCGTTGTTAGTCATCTGATACGCGGTGCTCGGATGTACCTGCGTCTGCCCGACGATGATGACACCGGCGCCACCTTGCGCACGGTCGGCGACGTACCGCCCCAGCCTTTCGCCGTGGAAGCCCGGCTCGCCCCACGTCCGCGACGGCTCGGAGAACATCGTGAAGTGAGCGCCGAACACGATGCGATTGCGTGACTCAACCGGACCGATCTGTAGCGGAGAGAACAAGCGCGGATACGGCATGCGACCTCACGACCTCGCCCGGACCGTATGGAGGCTGTCGCACGACGTCAAGCACTGCGCTGACCCGCATTCCCCTGAGTCCGGGCATCAGGCCGCAGCGCGCAAGTGAGACGCGGCGGAGCGATCGAACGTTCGTTGTCCGCAACCCGACGTGGTACGTTTCGACGATGGCTGATGCCGATGTCATCATCGTCGGGTTTCGTTGCGCCGGGGCACCGCTCGCTCTCGCCCTGCATCGGGCGGGGGTGAAGGTGATCGTCGTCGATAGCGCGCCGTTCTTCACCGACCAGCCGATCTCCACGCACGCCATCCAGCCGTACGGCATGAAGATGTTCGACAAGGTCGGCCTCGGCGATTTGGTGCGAGGGCTGGCTCCCGCCAATCGCGCGTTTCGGTTCCAAGTGGAAGACAGCTACATGCAACTCGATCTCGAAGGGACCGAGTTGGAGTCCCACTCTCCGCGACGCTCGAAGCTCGACCCCGCTCTGCAGAATGCTGTCCTCGCCGCCGGCGTCGATGCGCGAGAAGCGACGCGCGTGATCGGTCTGTTGCGGGACGGCGAACGTGTCAGCGGCGTCCGCGTGAAGAATGCCAATGGTGAGTCGGACCTGCGTGCAGCGCTAGTCATCGGCGCCGACGGGCGCAACTCGACGATCGCCAAGATGGTCGGCGCCCCGACGTACTTGGAGTCCACCGCCCAGAACTGCATCTACTGGAGTTATTTCGAGCAGACGCCCGTCTTCACCAATGACCCGCGCTACAAATGGGGCGCGTGCATTCACCTCGAAGCACAGGAATCGCGCGCCGTCTTTCAAACCGACTCGGGCTTGCTGTTGATCGCCGGCGGTGGACGGCGGGAAGTCGTGGAACGCTGGCGGCACGATCCCGAAGCATCGCTGTGGGAGCACCTGCGACGCGGACGACTAACCGCCCCGCTCATGGAAGGAACCCGGATGGTCGCCAAGCCCATCGGTGTCTTGTCCCTCCATTTCTTCATGAAGCAAGCCGTGGGTCCCGGCTGGGCGCTCGTCGGCGACTCGGGTTTGCACCTCGACCCGACGCCCGGGCTTGGCATCACAGACGCGGTGCGCGATGCCATCGCGCTCTCCGAAGCGATCATCACCGGTGGTGACAGAGCGATGAATCTCTACTGGCGCCGCCGCGACGCGGACTCGCTCGGCCTCTATCACTTCGCCGCCGACATGGGCTCCGAAGACTACGACAATCCGTTCACGCGCATGATGTTCAAACACGCGCAGAACAGCCCGGCCATGGTGAAGAGCATGTACCGGATGATGGACCGACAAGTGCGTCCACAGAACATGATCTCCCCGGCCAAGGCGCTGGGTTGGCTGGCGGCCGAGAGCTTCGCGGGCAACTTTGCGCCGTGGGCCCATCTCGGCCGCACGTTGCGCTTCGGCCGCACGATTGGTCGTCAACAGGCCATCCTCGATCGCGCCTTGGCGAAGGCGGAACGCGGCGATCTGGATACCAGCGTGCCGTCGCTTCCGCAGTGATCTGTAGACCTTCCTTACTCAATTCCTTACCATGATCGCATGAAGGCCACGGCAACGAGTAAAGGACAGACTACGATTCCACTGCCCATTCGCCGCAAGCCCAAGCTCAACAAGGGGACCGTTCTGGAGTTCGATGAACGGGTGGATCATTTGAAGGCGACAAAGTCTGTCGACGCCACCCGCATGCGCGGTGCGATCGGCATCGCGCGCAAAGAGCTGGGAGAGAAGAGCGTGGCGCAATGGATGGAAGCGCTGCGCGAGCCGGCAGATCTGCCGCGCCGCCGGCGATGATCACGGCGATCGACACGTCGGTACTGATCGCTATCGCGAAGGGTGGGCCGGATGCCGTGCTGTGGGTCGATCTCCTCGCTGAAGTTCATACTGATGGCGAGCTGGTCATTTGCGATGTGGTGGCGGCCGTTCTTTGCGGTGCTCCTCGATGGAGCGGAAGTTTGCCGACAGCCTGTCGACGCTCGGTATCGTGTCAGCCCAACTTCACTCGAAGCGGCTCGGTTGGCCGGTCGAATCTTCAAGACCTACCGTCGCCAGGGCGGGCCACGAGAACATCTTGTTCCAGATTTTCTGATTGGCGCCCACGCGCAACAGCAGCCCAGTCGCATCGCTGCGATCGACCGCGGCTTCATGCGACGCTACTTCCCTCGGCTCCGAGTTCTGCAACCGCGCTAGGCGACGCTGGGAGACACATCTGGAAGCCGAGAGGCAACAACATTGTTGCACCAGCAGAGCCGCTCGACTAAGCAGCACCCACCAACGCTTCACGACGGAGGTTCGCCATGGACAACGCTCGCACCGAGATCCTCGAAGGTCTGAATGTGTTTCGCGCGCTCGAAGCGTGGGGCGCGACGCTGTATGCCGCGTGGGCGGCGGACGAACCCGATGCGCGGCTGCGCGCCGGGCATCTCATCATTGCCGAGCGCGAAGCCAATCACGCGCGCCTGCTCGCCGAGCGCATCCGCGCGCTCGGCGGCGAGCCGGGACCGGCCTGCGTCGATGCGATCCTGGTGGAGCAGTTGGCGGAGCTGAAGGACCTGAAGGGCTTCGTCTCGCAGCTCGACGGGCTGAAGCACGTGACCATGCGCGATGCCAGACGCATGGCCGGTTGCCAGCACGCGCTCGATCGCGGCCGCGAGGCGGCGAAGGAGAGCGACCCGGCGACGTACGCATTCCTGGCGCAGCTCTATAGCGAAGAGCAGGTCAGCGGCAGTTGGTATCGTCACACCTACAGCGAACTCACCGGCCGCCGACCGCGCAGCGACACGTTGCCGGTGCTCAGTGGCGAGCAGGTTGTGCGGCGCGCTCAAAGTGCAAGCGGTCCAGCCGGCCAGGCGACGGCCTGCAGCGCCGTCGCGTAGTTTCACTGACGCGCCGGCTACGACCCGGCCACCGCGGTCTTGATCGGCGACTCCTCGCGCCGCGGCGCACCGAGAGCGTGCGCCTTGTACGCAAAGTCGAGATTGACGATGCCGTCGGTCAACAACGGCTGCTCACCTTTCATGACGCTGGCGGCGAGCGCGTTCTTGCGCGCGTCGTCGTTGCTCCACAACTCGTGGAACAACCGCTTTACCTTGCGGCGTGAGGATCGGCAGAAGAGATCGGCAAGCTGGATAGCGCGCTCGGCTTCGGGGTGCCCGGCATCGAGCATCTGCCGCGCGCGCGATAGCGTGGCGGTCATGGCGAACAGCTCCATGACCACATCCACGCAGCGAAAGAGGAAGCCTTGCTTGCGCTCCATCTTGGCCTGGAAGACGAGCATGCCGTGGAAGCTCTCGCGCGCCAACTTGCGGCAGCTCCGTTCCACCGCGCGTACATGTGTCGCCAAACGGCCCCAGTCGCCGTATTGGAACGGTGCGCTGAACCCACGCAGCCACAACGGCGGATACCACTGCGCGTAGTACGCCAGGATCTTGGGCACGACCGCGAACTTTTCGCCCGCGCTCTTCTTCGGATCGATAAAGGTGCCGGCAACCTGGAGATGCTTGTCGACCGCCTCGCGGGCCATGAACAGGTGCATGATCTCGCTCGCACCTTCGAAGATCAGATTGATGCGGCAGTCGCGCATCAGGCGCTCGACTGGCACCGGGTCCTCGCCGCGCGCCAACAGCGACTTCTCCGTCTCGTAACCGCGACCGCCGCGGATTTGCAGCGTCTGATCGACGATCTCCCAGCAGCGCACCGTGTTCCATTCCTTGGCCGCGGCGGCTTCGAGGCGGATGTCGTATCCGCCGCGATCCGCCATGCTGCTCGCCAGCCGCGCGATGGATTCCATCGCGAAGATGGTTGCCGACATGTCGGCGACGCGGTGGCTCACGGACTCGTGCTTCCAGATGGGCACACCCCACTGGGTCCGTTCCGTACACCATCCTTCGAGCGTCTCGATGCAGCGCTTGGCAATGCCAGTGCAGGCGGCCGGGAGAGAGAGGCGGCCGGTGTTGAGTGTGACCAGAGCGATCTTCAGCCCCTGCCCTTCGGTACCGATCAGATTCTCGCGCGGCACGCGGACATCGCGAAAACTGATGACGCCGTTAGCCAGCGCCTTGAGCCCCATGAAGCGACAGCGATGCTCGACTTTGACGCCGGGGGTGTTGGCCTCGACAACGATGGCGCTGATCTTCTTGGTCTCCGGATGTCGCGCCATCACCACCAGCAACTCGGCGATCGTGCCGTTGGTACACCACAGCTTCTCGCCGTTGAGGATGTACATGTCGCCGTCGCGCTCGATGGTTGTCGACAGGCTGGCGGGGTCGGACCCGGCGTGCGGTTCGGTGAGCGCAAAGGCGGAGATGGTGCCGCTGGCACAGCGCGGGAGATACTTTTTCTTCTGCGCTTCGGTGCCGAACAGCTTCAGCGGTTGCGGCACGCCGATCGACTGATGCGCCGAGAGCAACGCAACGACGTTGCTGTCGTAGCTGCCGAGCAACTGCATGGCGCGGCAGTACTCCGACACCGAGAAGCCGAGGCCGCCGTACTCCTTCGGAATCTTGATGCCGAAGGCGCCCAGCTTGGCCAGTCCCCGCACGACGCTCTCTGGATACTCGCCGGTCTCGTCGATAGCGATGGAGTCGACCTCGGTGCGCAGGAACATCTCCAGGTCTTTGTAGAACTTCGTGAACTCGGGGTTCTCCCGCGGCTCGACGGGGAAAGGATGCACCAGCGGAAGCAGGAAGTTGCCCAGGAAGAGCTCGCGCAGGAACGTGCGTCCGGCCCATTCCTTTTCGCGGGATTCCTCCGCGACCCGGCGTGATTCTTCTTCGCTCGTGACGTGACCCTTGGTTGCGTCGCTCATTTCGGCCCCCATTTGTGCTCAGTGCGCTGCGGACTGTCGTCCACCTGTCAGCAATACAAGCGTGGTACTCTTGCCCTTTCGAGCGGCGGTTTTCAAATCGACAACCGTGTTGGTGGCCAGAGCACCGCAACGTCAATTCGCGAGCTTCACTGCACGGATCAGTTCGGTGACAAGAGCGAGCTGAACAATTCGTTCGCACAGGTCGATCTGAAACCGCGCACGTTCAATCGGTCCAGCGAGTTCCACGCCACGGCAACCGCCAACCCAGCCAGGATTGATCCGGTACAGTCGCTGCCACAGCTTATACGTGACGCTCTCGGCCGGGGCGAGACTGGCGATGATCACGCGGCCGCCCGGACGCAGCACCCGATGAAACTCCGAGAGGACACGTTCGAAGTCTGCTTCGGGGAGCAGGTCGAACATGTAACAGTTGAGCACGACGTCGAACGACCCAGCGGGGAAGTCGAGTGCACCAGCGTCCCCCTCGCTCAAGCGCCAGTTGGTTGCGCCGCTACGCGCCGCTCTTGTCCGGGCCCGTTCCAGCATAGCCGGGGTGAGGTCGATACCTTGGTTGCGGCCGTGCGGGTTGTACCGCAGGAGCTCGGCGAACAGCAGGCCGGTGCCGACTGCGACTTCGAGTACCGTCTCCCCGTCGCACACGGCCGCAAGATCAAGTACACGCCGCCGCGCACGTGACTCCGTCAGCCGCGCCCACACATCGTAGAAAGGAGCCGTACTCGTGTAGACGCGGCGGACTTCGGCCTTCTCCAGCACCCGCGTCATGAGCCGAGCCTACGACTCGTGGGCAAGGGTTGCGACCGCGGCGCTGATTAGCGCCTTCAAGTCTTCCAGATCGGTTGCCGAGTTAATTTCCTTGGCATCGACGAGCGGGGAAAGCAGGCCGCGTCGCCCGACACGAAACACGGCGGGTAACGGCACGCCGGCATACGCGGGGAACTTCCGGTGAAAACGGTCACGCAGCTCGAAGCCGACCGCCACAGGAAGCGATTCGATGAAGCGCTTCCATTCCTGCTTCATCGTGAAGCGGTCGTAAGTGATATCGCAGAGGCGGCACGGATAGGTCTCGGGGGATCGCACCCGGTGTATGAAGTCGGACACCAAAGCGATCAGCGTCAAGTCGACGTTGTATACGAAGAGAATTTTCCCGGGCTCCGCCATGCGCGATACTTCTTACAGCAGCAACGCGCGCGGCGGGTCAAGGCGGGGCGCAGAACGATTTGCTGCCAGCCCGAGGCCTCCTACCGCAAGAACACCGGACCGAGCCCGCGGGCTACCAGCGCTTCGCTGATGCGGGTCTTCACCGCGATGGTGCGGATCGGCATGTGCGGGACGATCGCTTCGAGCGCGAGATGTTTGCGAAGCTCGTCGCCCTCGAACTCGTTGACCAAGATGCGACGCGCGCCATCGATCACTCGCTCGTTGGCGGAGGCGACAAACACGTTGGTCATGGCCAGGCGCAGATCGTTGTCCTCGGTGGTTCCGTGGCCAACGAGCAGGCGCGTGCGGTTGACCACGCTGTCCATGGCGTAGGCGTCGATGATCATGTTGGCGAGAATCTCGAGGTGTTGTTGCTTGTCCTTGAGCGAGTCGAGGCCGCGCTCGATCAGCAATCGCGCCGTGTAGGCGATCACCCGCTTGGCGACTTCGGCGCAGCGGATCTCGCGCCGCAGCGGACCCTCGACGGCCGGCGGCCACGCCGCATGATCGGCGACTTCCCGCTCCACCTGTTGCAGGAAGTCGGGGTATGGCAGACGCCCCGTGCCGATACGCTTCACCAGCGTCGCCGGAATGATCAGCCGATTGATCTCGTTCGTGCCCTCAAAGATGCGATTGATCCGCGAGTCGCGGTAGTGACGCTCGACCGGATAGTCGGCGGTGAAGCCGTAGCCGCCGAGGATCTGGAGCGACTCGTCGGCGACGAAGTCGAGCGTCTCGGTGCCGAACACTTTCAGGATCGACGCCTCGATGGTGTACTCCTCGATCGCTTCTTCCACGAGCCGGCGACTGGCATCGGGCGCGTTCTTGTCGATCGCCGCGGCCGCGTCGTCCATCAGACCCGCGGTGCGATAGCTCATGCTGTCGGCGACGTAAATGCGCGTGGCCATGTCCGCCAACTTGCGCTGGATCATCCCAAAGCTGGCGATCGCGCGGCCGTGCTGGTGGCGCTCACCCGCGTACGCAAGCGCGATGCGGAGACAATCCTTGGCCGCTCCGCCGGCGCCCGCGCCGAGTTTGAAGCGACCGATGTTCAGAATGTTGAAAGCGATCTTGTGACCACGGCCAATCTCGCCGAGCACGTGTTCGGCGGGAACCAGCGCATCCTCGAGAATGAGCTGTCGGGTCGATGAACCGCGAATGCCGAGCTTGTGCTCCTCCGGGCCCGTGCTAACGCCTGGTGTCGTCCGCTCCACGAGAAAGGCGGTGAACTTCTCGCCGTCCACTTTGGCGAACACTGTGAATAGATCGGCGAAGCCGGCGTTGGTGATGAACTGCTTGGTGCCGCTGAGGCGGTAGGCGCCGCCGCCCGGTTCGAGCACGGCGCGGGTTTTCGCTGCGAGCGCGTCACTGCCGGCTTGCGGCTCGGTAAGCGCATATGCAGCGAGCCACTCGCCGGTGGCGAGCTTGGGAAGGTAGCGCTGCTTCTGCGCTTCGGTGCCGTAGTAGACGATCGGCAGCGTACCGATACCGGTGTGCGCCCCCCACGACACGCTAAACGACGCGCACAGCGCGCCGCGCTCCGACACCAACATCGACGTCGTCTTGCGCAGCCCGAGCCCACCGTACGACTCGGGGATGTCGACCATGAGGAGTCCAAGCTCGCCGGCGCGCTTGAGCAGCGCGGGCAAGAGGCCTTCCTTCTTCGCTTCGATCTCGTCGAGTTTGGGTAAGACCTCGTCGCGCACAAACGCCTCAGCGGTTGTGGCATAGAGGAGATCGTCTTCAGTAAAGTCGGCACCAGTGAACTGCGGCGTCGAGCCGATCGGGGTTACGAGCCAGCTCCCACCAGGTACTGCGCTCATATTCACCTCCCTCGCTGGTCTACGCCGGTGGCGTGCGACGCACAAGCGTGCGGGGTCCCGAGCAAGGGGTGGATGGCGTCCCTTCATCCCGGGAGAAAGCCGCGCCTTCTTGAATCAGTTCCCGTCCAAATCCTTTCCAATCGCCTTCTCCAGGTGTGTCAGCGTCGAGCGCGCGGCGAAGACCGTGTCGAGGTAGTCGGTTTGTGTCGAGGTGTACGTCCGTTCGGCGTCCAGCAACTCGATCAGCGAGGCGGCGCCGATGCGATACGACGCCTCGGCGGCATCGACGGTGATCTTGGCGCGATCCAGGTAGCCACCTTCAAATGTCTGCTGCAACCGCTGCGCGGCGCGGTACGCAGCGACCGTCGTTTGTACTTCCTGCGCGATGTCCAAGCGCAGACGCACCAGCCTGTTGTCGGCTTGGCGCAAAGCGATATCCGCCTTCGCGATCTGCGCTTGGTTTTGATTGAACAGCGGCAGCGGAACGCTGAAGCCAAAACCCAAAGTGTTGCGATTGTCGCCGCTGGTTACGAACTGACTGCGGGTGTAGTCGACCCCGACACTCACGTCGGGATAGCGTTCGCGCCGTGCCAGCTCCAGCGCAGAAGCCGCCTGCTCTCGTTCGTGCTGCAGCGCGGCCCAGTCGGCGCGATTGGCAAATGCCGCCGCGAGCAGATCCGCACCTTCGATCATGGCCGGCGGCGCCGCGAATTGCCCACTTGCCGCGACGGCTGACCCGATACCGAGTAAGCGGCCAAGTAACTCGCGGCTCTCCACCAACCCGCGCTGCGCGTCCGCCACCTGCGCATGATACTTGAGCTGTTCGAGCTGAATTTTGCGCAACTCCGCTTCGGAGATATCGCCACTCTCGAAGCGCCGTTCGTTGAGCGACACGATCTCCTGGTAGCGCTTCTGGTTGTCCAATACGAAAGCGAGTTGCCGCTCGTCGTGCAATGAATCGTAGAACGCGACCTTCACCGCCGCGCGCAACTGGCGCAGCGTATCGCGGGCTTCCGCTTGCGCCGTCACCACGCCGGCCTCGGCCCCGGCGATGCGCAGATCGCGCTTGCCCCACAATACGAGCGGCTGATCGATGCGCACCGTACCGCCCACAGTCTCGCCGGTCGACAAGCCAGCCGGATTGGTGTGCCCGACCGCAAAGTTGTTGGCATCGAGGCTCAACGACGGATTGGGAAACAACTTCGCGCCCAAGTGCTCCGCCTGCGCGGCCTCTACCTGCAATCGCGCACCCAGGTTGTCCGGATTCTGTGATGCCAGGAGATCCAACGCCTCAGGGAGCGTCACCGTCCGCGCTGCAAGTTCTTCATCGGCACGCACGACGGCCGACGCCAGCAACACGACTGCCACAACGGCCAGGACCGGCGTGTGCTGTCGACTCATACCATGACCTCCGCACCAACTTCGGAGGGCTGCGGCGCGAAGCGCTCACGAATCCGCGCCGCCCAGTAGTAGCTCACGGGCAGGACAATCAATGTCAGAATGGCAGCCGAGATGGTGCCGCCGACGACCACGACCGCCAATGGTCGCTGCGTTTCGCTACCGATCGCATGCGAAAACGCGGCGGGCAGCAGACCGAGCGACGCCAGCAATGCGGTCATCAACACCGCACGCAAGCGGTCGTGCACGCCCGCAACCACCGCATCGTAGAGCGTGCCGGTCTGTTCGCGCCGCCGGGCGCGAATCGCGGCGACTACGAGCACGCCGTTGAGCACCGCTTGCCCGAGCAACGCGATGAACCCCACCGCCGCGGCAACCGACAGGGTCATTTGCGCCAGCGCCAAACCGAGCACGCCGCCGATAAGAGCGAACGGCGCGTTGAGCAGGATCAACGTCGCATCCCACACCGATCCGAAGGCGGAAAACAGCAGCAAGAACGTGATGAGCAGCGCCAACGGGATCACCAGCCGCAAGCGGGCCATCGCGCGCTGTTGATTCTCGAACTCGCCGCCCCAGGTCAGCTCGTAGCCGGGAGGCAGGGGCACCGCCGCGTTCACTTTCGCGCTGGCTTCCTCGACGAACGAACCGAGATCTCGTCCACGGACGTTCATGCGCACGCCGACGTAGCGCCGGCCATTCTCTCGTGTGATTGCGGCGCGCCCCAGGCCCATCTGCACGTCGGCCACGGCGGAGAGCGGAATCAGGGCACCGTCCTTCAACGGCAGCATGACTTTGCGGATCACGCTCGCATCCTGCCGGGTCGCGGGCGGCAAACGCACCGTCACGTCGAAGCGCCGCTCGCCGTCCCACAACTCGGCGGCGAGTCGCCCGCCCATCGCCGTTTCGATGTAGTCTTGCACATCGGCGAGATCGAGGTCGTAGCGCGCCAGCGCCTGACGATCGATACGGATCGCGACTTGCGGCAGCTCGCCCGACTTCACGATGCCGAGATCGGCGACACCGGGGACGCCGGCGATCGCGTCCTTCGCACGCTCCGCGGCGTCTTGCAGCGTCTGCAGGTCGTCGCCATAGATCTTCAAGGCAATCTGGCCGAACTGGCCCGAGATGTTTTCGCTCACATTGTCGCGAATCGGCTGCGACATGTTGAATTCGATACCCGGCACTTCCTGCAGTTGCGTCGCGGCATCGGCAACCAGATCTTCCAGACTGTGCAGCCCAGGCCGCCACTGATCGAGGGGCTTGAGCTTGACGAAGATTTCAAGATTGTTCGGCAACGTCGGATCAGTTCCATCTTCCGGACGGCCGAGTTGACTGAGGCACTCGGTGACCTCGGGCACTCGCCCGAGCAAGGCCTTCAGACGCGGCACCATGCGCCGGCCCTCGCTCAGCGACATATTGCTCGGCAAGGTGAAGGTGACGTAGAGCGCCCCCTCGTTCAGCTCGGGGAGAAACTCGGAGCCGAGTCGCGGCAAAAGAATTCCGGCGGCCAGCAGCGAGCCGATTGCCAGCGTCAGCACCGGCAGCGGATTGCTCATCGCGAAATTGAGCACCGGGTCGTACAGGCGCCGAGCATAGACGAGCAGCGGCGACTCGCGATGGCGACGCGGCCGACGCAACGCGTAGTAGGCCAACACCGGCACCAACGTGAAACTCACCAGCAGCGCCCCCAACAAGGCGCTGACGACGGTGTGCGCCATCGGCGCGAAGATGCGCCCCTCGACCCGCTGCAACGAGAAGATCGGCAGATACGCGGCGATGATGATGAGCAACGCGAACAGCGTCGGCGTCGCCACTTCGCGCGCCGCTTCATAGATCCGGTTCGCCACCGTCTCGCCGCTCCCGAGTTCTCCCGTCGCAGCGCGATGAAAGAGATGCTCGACGAGGATGACCGCACCATCGACGATTATGCCGAAGTCCACTGCACCCATCGACAGCAGATTGGCCGACATGCCGCACGCGTAGAGATAGAGGAACGAAGTCGCCAGCGACAACGGGATCACCAGCGCCACGATCAACGAGGCACGCACGGACAGGGTGAACAAGAAGAGGACGATCGTGACCAATGCCGCGCCTTCCGCCAAGTTGCGGAACACAGTTTTCAGCGTGGTGTTGACGAGATCCGTGCGGTCGTAAAACGGGTTGAGGTGCACGTCCTTCGGCAGGATACGGTCATTGAGATCGGCGACGCGCTCGCGCAGCGCTTGCAAGACCACCGTGGGATTCTCGCCCCGCCGCATCAACACGATGCCTTCGATCGCGTCCTCGTTGCTACCGCGACTGACGACGCCTTGGCGCGGCGCGAAGCCTTCACTCACGATTGCGATGTCCCGCACCGCAACCGGCACTCCGTCATGGAACGCCACCCGCACCTGCTCGATGTCGCTCACGTCGTTCAAGATGCCGAGGCTGCGGATCACGAAGGTCTCCGCCCCGCGTTCGACGTAGCCGCCGGTCGCGTTGCGGCTGCTCTTCTTCAGCGCGTCGAATACGTCCGACAGCCCGACGCCCAACGCCGCCATCCGGATCGGGTCGGGCTGCACGTGAATCTCGCGCACCAAGCCGCCGTACGACACCACATCCGCCACGCCGGGTACCTGCAACAACTGCGGCCGCACCACCCAGTCTTGCAGCGTCCGCAGCGTCCTCGGATCGGTGTGGCTGCCGTCGAGGGTGTAGCGATAGACTTCGCCGATGGGCGTCGCCTGCGGCCCCAGCGCCGGCTGAATCCCCTCGGGCAGCTCCGCTTGCGCCACGCGTTCGAGTACGCGCTGGCGTGCCTGAGTCGGGTCAACGCCATCGCCGAACGTGAGCGTGACGAACGACATTCCAAACAGCGAGATGCTGCGCAGCCGAAACAGGCCAGGCGTACCGTTGAGTGTGCGTTCAAGCGGAATGGAGACTCGCCGCTCCACTTCTTCGGTCGGTTGGCCGGGAAACAGGGTGATGACCTGGACCTGCGTATCGGTGGGGTCGGGGAAGGCCTCGACGGTGAGATTGCGGAAGGAGTAGTAGCCGCCGGCCGCGATGGTCACCGCCAGCACGATCGCCGACAAGCGGTTGCGCAGCGAGTAGTGCAGGAGTCGGTCGAGCATCGGATCGTGCCGCCGGCGTGCGCTCAGTGGGCGAGCGCGCTGGCGTTGTCGAGAAGGATGGCGCCGTCTTCAACGATCTGCTCGTTGCCACTCAACCCCGCGAGCACCAACACGCTCCCGTCGCGCGCCGAGCCGGTCGTCACTTCACGGCGCGTGAAGTGTCCGTGCCCGTCGTGGACATAGACGTACTGGTGAGCGCCGTCGGTGACCATCGCTGACATCGGCACCTTCACTGCACCTTCATGGGCCGCCACCGTGAAACGCACCTGCGCGTACATGTTGGGCCGCAACCGCCCGTCAAGATTCGGCACCCGCAACCGCACGGGAATGGTGTGTCGCACCGGATCGACCACCGATGAGACCATCTCGACGACGCCTTCAATGGTGCCGCCGGGCAGCGATGGACTGATCACGCGCGCGGCGGCGCCTTCCCGCACATCGACGGCGTCGGCCTCGAATAGGTCGGCGACCACCCACACCGTCGAGAGATCCGCGATCACGATCAACGACGTGCCGCTCTCCGGCGATACTTCCTGCGCCGGCAAAACGTTCTTCTCCACCACCACGCCGTCGCTCGGCGCGGCGATCAGGAACTCGTTGTCGACGCGAGTGGAGACCTTGAGCGAATCGAGCTTCGCGACTTCCAAATGATACGCCACCTCGGCCTTGCGGAAGCGCTGATCGGCCGTCAGCAGCTCTTTGGTCGGGAGCGCGCGGGCGGTCACCATCGCCTGGATGCGCGCGCGCTCCGCCTTGGCCGCTTCGAGATCGACTGCGGCTCGGTCCTTGTGCGCACGCAGTTCGGCAATGCCCGGACTCGCAACCGACAACAACGGATCGCCACTCTTGACGCGCTGACCAAGATCGACCAGCACCGAACCGACGCGGCCGGCAATCGGCGCGCCGACGCGATACGAGTGGGTCTCATCGATCCGCACGCGGGCCGGGACGAGATCGCTCCAGTAGTCGGTGGCAACCTCCGGATTCCCGAGTTTCAGAACTTGCCACTGCGGCGCATCCACCGTCAGCGCGATCCCGTCGTCAGTAACCGAGATTCCGGAGGGCTGGGCCGCCAGCGGCGGCGGCTTGCGCGCAAACGAGGCGGCCAACCAAATCGCCACACCACTCAGGCCGACCGCTACTACCAACGCGGTGCGTGGACTGCGTCGCCGTCCGCCCTCTGGTTCCCCAATCGTCGATGCACTGCCCACGTAGCCTAGTCCTCTCACTGTTGCAGCCGGTCCGCCTACCACGACGCCCCGGGCTTGAATGTGATTGGACGCGAGTCAAACCCGAAAATTCGACGCCAAACAAAGCGTCCTCGTCCCCTCTCGCTCGTCACGAAGCACTGTGCTCTAGTGCCTTCCCTCAACCACGTCTGAGGAGGGGACCCCGTGGATCTCAAGATTGTCGATCAGTTACTCACCACCACGCGCTCGGTGCGCAAGCGTTTGGATTTCCAGCGGCCGGTCGACCTGGCCACTCTGCAGCGTTGCCTCGAAATCGCCATGCAGGCGCCGACCGGATCGAACAGCCAAGGGTGGCACTTCCTCGTGATCACCGATGCGGCCAAACGCCAAGGCCTCGCCGATCTCTATCGGCGGGCGTTCGACGGCTATCGCCAGATGTCCGCCGCGTCGCCGCAATTGCAAGAGGGCGATCCGCGCCGCGCGCAAACATTGCGCATCGTCGACTCGGCCAGCTACCTCGCCGAGCATCTGCACGAAGCACCGGTGATGGTCGTGCCGTGCATCGAAGGTCGGGTCGAGAATGCCGGGGTACTCGCGCAAGCGTCGATCTACGGGTCCATCTTGCCGGCGGTGTGGTCGTTGATGCTGGCGTTGCGCGCCCGTGGTCTGGGATCAGCGTGGACGACGCTCCATCTCATGTTCGAACAAGACGCCGCCGCGCTGCTCAACCTGCCGGCGACCATGACGCAAACCGCGCTGCTACCGGTCGCGCACTTCACCGGCACAGACTTCAAACCGGCCAAGCGGCTTCCCGCTAGCAACCACATCCATTGGAATGGCTGGGAACAACGGCGAGGAATTTGAGATTGCGGATTGTCGATTGCGGATTCGTTGATCCGATCCTTCAATCCGCAATCCACAATCCAAAATCCGCAATCACCAATGGTTCGCTTCGAACTCCTTCCCGATCAGCCGCATGTGGCGCTGGTTACCATCGACCGGCCTGCACGCGGGAACTCGCTCGATCCGCCGACGCTCCGTGAGCTGGCCGCCGCATGGCGGCGTATCGCGGACGATCCGGAGATCCGTTGCGCGGTGCTAACCGGCGCCGGTGAGCGCGTCTTCTGTTCGGGAATGGACATGACGACGACGATCCCCGCGGCCCAACGGCTGGCGCGCGGCGAGCGAGTCGACGACGAAACGTTCGAGGGCTTGCGCAGCGTTGCCACCGCGCTGCTGGCCGGCTTCGATCTGCAGACACCGCTGGTGTGTGCGATCAACGGCCACGCCCGCGCCGGCGGCTTCGATCTCATGCTCGCATCCGAGATCCGCTTCGCTGTTCCGCACGCGACCTTTGCGCTCGAAGAGGTCGCGCTCGGCCTCTACCCCACCGGCAATGCCACGGTGCTGTTGCCACGGCAGATCGGATGGGTGCATGCACACGAGTTGCTGCTCACCGCGCGTCCGATCAATGCGGAGCGGGCGCTGCACATCGGCCTGCTCAACCAGATCGTCGCGCCCAATCAGCTCCTATCGACTGCCCTCGCCACTGCCGCCATCATCGCGGCCAACGCGCCGCTTGCCGTGCGTGAAACCCGCCGCGGGGTACGTGAGATCCTTCACCTTTCGCTCGACGATGCCTACCCTCGCCAGGAAGAGCTCGGCCGTCCGCTGCGCCGCAGCGAAGATGCGCGCGAAGCCCAACGCGCGTTCGTCGAGAAGCGCAAACCCGTTTGGACAGGCAAGTAGCCACGTCCGGTTCGGTTGATTCTTGGTTTCTTGCATCCGTTATGCTCGTGTTGGTATAACGCGCCGGTCTGAAGGGAGGGGGGCAATGCGCAAACACGTTGCATCGGTGTTGACAGTGCTGGGGTGCGTCCTGATCGGGGCAGCATCGGTGCGTGCCGATGATGCGGCGCTGCTAGATGTTCTACGCCAGAAGCAGGTACTGACCCCGCAGGAGTACGAACGGCTCAAGGGTAGCGAGTTGACGCCGGCGCAGCGCGCAGGATTGATCGATGTCCTGCGCGACAAGGGCGTGCTGACCAAGGACGAAGCCGCCAAATTGGAGCCCGGCGCTCCGGTCGCGCCCAATGCTCCCACCGTGGCCCAGGCCGCGGCGAAACCCGCCTCACTGCCGCAGGTCGGTTACGACGAAGGCTTCTTCGTGCGGTCGCAAGACGGCAACTTCAACTTGCGCTTTAACGGACGTGTCTCGAGCAACTTCTATTTCTTCGAACCCAATACTTCGCAAGTCGATACCGAAACGATCGATCGCGCGCGTTTGAGCGCCGACGCGACCTTCTACAAGTACTTTCGAATGCGACTGGAGAATGATTTCGCGTTCGCCTCGGGTCTGCGCGACGCCTTCATTGCGATGACGCCGATGCCCGAGGCCAACGTGCAGATCGGGCAATACAAGATTCCGTTCAGCTACGAGGAACTGCTGTCGAAGCGGTATATCGATTTCGTCGAACGCGCCGCCGTGGTCAACAGCACGGTGGGCAGCACGAACGATCCTTCGCGCGACATCGGCGTTATGCTCTACGGCCAGTTCGTCAACAAGACGCTCCAGTATCAGTTGGCAGGCATGAATGGCGCAGGGCAGAATCGCAGCGACAACAATGCCTCCAAAGACGTCGACTTCCGCACCGTGGTCGCCCCGTTCACCAGCGCTGGCCCCGAGCATCTGCGCAGCCTGAACGTGGGCGCTGGCGTCACCTACGGAGTGCAACCCAGCGACACGGGCACCAGCACGAGCAGCATCGCCGGCACGACGGAAACCGGCTTCACCTTTTATCCGGCGGTGCAGCGCAATGGTGAACGCTCGCGTTACGACGTCAGCGGGACGTGGTTCGATGGCCCGTTCTCGCTCAGCAGCGAGTACATTCAGACCTACGAATCGCGCAACGGATTTGGGGTCAAGGGCAGCAACCTTCCGGGTCTTCACACCGACGGCGCCTATGTCGGCGGCACCTGGCTGCTGACCGGGGAGACCAAGCCATACAACGCGCGCCTTCATCCCGCGCACGCGTTGTGGGACACGAACAGCCCCGGTTGGGGCGCGTGGGAAGCGGCGCTGCGCTACGAGTACTTCAAGCTCCGGCACGGCGGCGGCATCTTGGCCAACGGCACGGCGAACCCCGCGTTGGACAACCGTTACGACGCCCTCGTCGCCGGCGTCAATTGGTACCCCAACGAGTTCCTGCGCTTCTCGGTCAACTACTTGTACGGCTCCTTCGAAAATGCCGGGAAGAACATGTCGCCCAATCCGGCCCAGCACTCGAACAACGCGGTACTGGGCCGCGCGCAGTTGGAGTTCTAAATGGTCACGCGACGCATCCTTTCCGGACTCTCAATCTCGGCAGCGCTCTCCGTCCTGCTCAGCGTCACCGCCGCATCGGCGCAAGAGCATGTGCGACTGTCGACGACCACCAGCACGGAGAACTCCGGACTGCTCGCGGCGATCTTGCCGACATTCGAGCAACGCTTTCATCTCAAGGTCGACGTCATCGCCGTCGGTAGCGGCAAGGCGTTGAAGCTTGCCGAGAACGGCGATGTCGATGTCGTGCTTTCGCATGCGCCAGAATTGGAAGACGCGTTCGTCAAGGCCGGCTTCGGCGTCAATCGCCGCGAGGTCATGTACAACGACTTCATCATCGTCGGCCCACCGAGCGATCCGGCAAAGCTGCGCGGCAGCAGCGGCGCGGTCGATGCGTTCAAGCAGATCGCCGCCGCGCAGGCGACCTTCATCTCGCGCGGTGACGAGTCCGGCACGCATCAAAAGGAAAAGGATCTGTGGAAGGCGGTCGGGATCATCCCGAGCGGAGCGTGGTACGTCTCCGCAGGGCAAGGCATGGGCGAGGTGTTGCTGATGGCGAACGAACGTCAAGCCTATACGCTCGCCGATCGCGGAACCTACATCGCCTTCAAGCAGAAGCAGGATCTCACGATCACCAATGAGGGGGATCCCGCCCTGTTCAATCCGTACACCATCAGCGCTGTGAATCCGGCGAAACAACCGCATGCGAGATACATCGAGGCGATGGAACTGATCGCTTGGATCACAGCGCCCGATGGGCAGCGGGCGATCGCCGGTTTCACGATGGATGGCCAAGTGCTATTTCACCCCACTGCGGTGCCGCCAGGCGCCGCGCCTTAGGACACACCGTGGCGTTAGGCGACGCGCTGAGCGGCGCGCTGCGACTGCTGCTCACACTGGACACGCACGTATGGTCCGCAGTGATCGTCTCGTTGCGCGTGTCGCTGCTGGCGACTGTGCTCTCAGTGTTGATCGGCTTGCCGATTGGCTTTCTTGTCGCAGCGCGCCAATTCAGCGGCCGGCGCGTCATCGAGATCCTGCTGAATACCGCGACGGCACTGCCAACCGTGGTGGTGGGCCTCCTGGTCTACGCCCTGCTCTCTCGTCGCGGCCTGCTCGGGCCGCTCGGGTTGCTCTACACCCAATCCGCCATGGTCATCGGCGAGACTATTCTCGTCGCGCCGTTGATGGCCGCGCTGACGGTCGCCGTGGTCAGCGGCGCCGACCCACGCATTGAGGAGACCGCGTTGACGCTCGGCGCGTCGCGTTTCGGCGCGGCGATCAGCGTGTTCGTCGAAACGCAGCGGGGATTGCTCGCGGCGATCACGACCAGTTTCGGGCGATTGATCTCGGAGCTCGGCATCGCCCTGATGGTCGGCGGCAACATCCTCGACAGCACCCGCACCATGACAACCACGATCGCCCTGGAAACCAGCAAGGGCGACTTGGCGCTCGGCTTCGCGCTCGGACTGATCCTGCTTAGTGTGGCGCTGGCGGTGAACGGCGCAGTCGCGGTATTGACTCCGAGTCGTGCCTGAACCGCTCTATGGCCTCCGCGATGTAACCCTCGAGTACGGCTCACGCCGCGTACTCGACATCGCTACGTTGGATTTCGCGCGCGGCGGCGTCACCGCATTGGTCGGACCCAACGGCGCCGGCAAGAGCACGCTGCTGCGCATCCTGGCGTTTCTACTTCCGCCGACACGTGGCACGATCACCTTTGATGGCGCACGCATCGACAACCGCGACACCGCGTTCGGGGCGGCGCGCCGGCGCGTCACACTCGTCGCTCAATCGCCGTTCATCTTCCATCGCTCGGTACGCGCCAACGTCGCCTACGGCCTGCGCGCGCGCGGAGTGCGCAACGACGAACGCGCCATGGCGGCCCTGGCGGCGGTCGGCCTCGGCGACTTCGCCGATCTTCCAGCTTGGAAACTCTCCGGCGGCGAGGCACAGCGTGTAGCGGTGGCGCGTGCCCTCGCCATCGATCCACCGGTGTACTTATTCGATGAACCGACCGCGAACGTCGATCGCGAACACGTTGCCATCATCGAGACAGTGATCGCGCAACTCGCCGCGGCCGGCAAGACGGTGATTCTCACGACGCACGATCTCGACCAGGCGCATCGCCTGAGCGACACCGTCCTGTCCGTGGTCGCGGGCCACGTCACCGCCGCTCCGTTGCTCAACGTGCTGCGCGGCGTCACTACCCGTCACAACGGCGAGTCGTACTTCGACAGCGATGGGTTGCACATCGAGATCGCCACTGACACCGCGCCTCAAGTGATTGCGATCGACCCCGAAGACATTCTGATCTCGCGCGAGCCGCTGCACTCGAGCGCGCGCAATCACGCGGCCGGGGCCATCCTGAAAGTCGAGCGCGACGGTGCCAGTGTGCTGGTCACCGTCGACTGCGGCATCGCCACCCCAATGATCGCCCGCATCACCCAGCACTCGTACACGGACCTCGGCCTCAACCTCGGCATGCGCGTGTGGTTGACGTTCAAGTCTTCCGCGATTCACATTCTCGACATGTAGCGGCCCGGGAGCGCGCTTGCGACTTCTCGACCACCACTGGGTGACGCCGTCGACATCGGATTGCCTAGTTGCAGCGTTATGCTCTCAATGGCATAACGCCGAGTATCATACCCGAATGGAGGAGCCGACATGAACTCGTACCCGAACGTGATCGCTGGTCGCCTGGTGAACTCGCCGCAGCAAGACGACGTCATCAATCCCGCCCTCGGCAAGCCGTTTGCGACCTGTGCGCGCGGCACCAGCGAGCAGTTGAACGAGGCGGTCACCGCGGCCGCAGAGGCCTTCAAGACTTGGCGCAAGGATCAAGCCTTTCGGCGCCAAACGTTGAATGAGTGCGCCGCGGCGATTCAGGAAAAGGCGCAAGACATCGGCGTCGTGCTCTCGCAGGAGCAAGGCAAGCCGCTCGCCGCCGCTGTCGGCGAAGTCTTCGGTGCTTCGATCTGGTTCAGCTACTTCGCCAACCTGCGGCTCGAGCCGGAGATCCTTCAGGACGATGCCGAGAAGCGCATCCAGATCGTGCGCAAGCCGCTTGGCGTCGTCGCCGCCATCACGCCGTGGAACTTTCCGGTCATCTTGATGGCGTGGAAACTGGCACCCGCATTTCTGGCCGGCAATACGGTCGTGGCGAAGCCGTCGCCGTTCACGCCGCTCAGCTCGCTGCTCGTCGGCGATATTCTGAAGGACGTTCTGCCCCCGGGAGTTCTCAGCGTCATCGCCGGCGACGGCGCGCTTGGCGCCGAGTTGTCGGGGCATCCGCTTGTGCGCAAGATTTCGTTCACGGGCAGCGTCGCCACCGGCAAGAAGGTCATGGGCTACGCGGTGGAGGATCTGAAGCGCGTGACGCTGGAACTGGGCGGCAATGATCCCGCGATCGTCCTGGATGACGTTGATCCGAACGCGGTCCTCGACGGGCTCTTCTGGGGCGCGTTCCAGAACTCGGGACAGATCTGCAGTGCGATTAAGCGGCTCTACGTTCACGAGAAGGTCTACCAGCCGATCGTCGCCGGATTAATCGAGCGCGCACGCAGCGTGAAAGTCGGCAACGGCATGGAGCCGGACACTCAACTCGGTCCGATCAACAACCAGATGCAACTCGACAAGGTCATCGGCATGGTCAACGAGGCCAAGAAGCAAGGCGCGAAAATCGAAATCGGTGGAGAACGGCTGGACAGTCCTGGCTACTTCTATCCGCCCACCATCGTGACCAATGCGCACGCCGGTATGAAGCTGGTCGACGAAGAGCAATTCGGCACCGCACTGCCGATCATCAAGTACAGCAATCTGGACGACGCCATGGAACAGGCGAACAACACCCACTACGGCCTCGGCGCGTCGGTGTGGACGGGCGATGCGAAGCGCGGGGAAGCGTTGGTTCAAGAGATCGAGTCGGGTACCGGTTGGGTCAACCAGCACTTGGACTTGGGGCCCTCCACGCCGTTCGGTGGCTGTAAGTGGAGTGGCATCGGTTACGAAAACGGCAAGTGGGGCTACCAGGAGTTCACCGAACTACAAGTCGTCAACACCAAGAAGTAGTCGCTCATCCGATCGAAGCCCCGCACTGCGCGCCGGTGCGGGGCCGCTCTGGCACGGCGCGCGCGACCGGTCTAGGCTCAGTCAGAAGGAGGCCGGCATGGAACTTAGCGCTCGCAATCAACTCAAAGGCACGGTCACCAAAGTCACGATCGGCAACGTGATGGCTGAAGTACACGTGCAGATCGGTGGCAATGAACTTGTGTCGGTCATTACGCGTGGCTCGGTCGAGCGCCTCGCGATCAAGGTCGGCGATGCGGTTACCGCAATCGTCAAAGCGACCGAGGTCATGCTCGGGAAGTAGCCGCAGCCGGGCGCGCCACCGCGTGACCGCCGACGCGGTAGGTGGCGATCAGTTCTTGTACCGCCGGCGACGTGAACCATCCGATCAATGCCATCGCTTCGACGTAGCGCGTTTGTGGGTGATGATCGGGGTTGGTGGCGAGGACGGAATACGCGTTCATCAGACAGGCGTCGCCAGCGAACAGAATGTCGAGCGCGAGCGAATCCGCGAGCGCAACCACCGTACTGCGATCCGCCAGCAGATACGCTCCTTCCCGGCTGGCGCGCCGCAGCACATCGGCCATGCCCGACCGCGCGCGTCGGAACCACGGGCCAGGCGTGATGCCAGCGGCGCGCAGCAACGCGCGCTCACGCTGGTGGGTACCGGAGCCGTCATTGCGCGACAGAAACGGAGCCCTCGTGGTGGCGATGCGCTGCAACGCAACGCGTACGCCGCGCGCCCCGCGCACGGCAGCGGGATCGTCGCGCGGACCGACCACGACGAAGTCGTTGGTCATCACCGGCCGTCGATTCAGCACGTCGCCGTGACTGACGGCCCGCGCTTCGGCTTCTGGAGCGTGCGCCAGCACGATGTCGGCACGACCGCTATGCGCCAACCGCAGCGCCGCGCCACTGCCCACCGGCAGCACGTCGACAGCGATCCCGAATCGGCGCATGAACGGCGGCAGCAGCAACGGCAGCAGCCCGCTGTCGACCACGCTGGTGGTGGTGGCGAATCGCAAGGTGTCCGCTGACGCGCGCGACACCGCAGCCGCCCCACCGAAGAAATGCGTTGCGGAGCGCGCGACCGCGTGCCGCTGCTCGGAATGAAACACGCGCAAGCGCGTGATCAGATCCTCCCCTGTGGGGGTCAACCGGCTGCCCCCGCCGCTGCGACCGCCGGTTTGTGTACTGATCAGTTTTACCCCGAGGGCGGCTTCGGCTTGGCGGATTTTTCCCCAAGCATCGCGATACGAGATGCGCAGTCGCTTCGCTGCCGCGTTGAGGGAGCCGACCTCGCGCAGGGCTTCGAGAATCTCCAGATGGCGTTCACCCAACACCGGCTGACCTTTGCGGGTCAGGAACACGCGGTTGCGCGCTTCGAGACGCGGGAGATGACGCCCATTGAGTTTCACGCGACTCTCCTACCACGATCGCCCGCACGCATCCCAACGAACTGGCCAACGCCACTTGCGCCTACCGCGCAGGGCATGACAGATTCTCCGCATGCGGCTCGACGTTCAAGGGCATCCGATTCACACTCGCGCCTTCGCGGTCACGTTGCGGCAGGGAAACGACGGCAAGCTCGACGTTCAAGGGTACGTGCTCGATCTGCGCAAGCGCGGCTTCGTGCCGGTGGCGGGCGATCTGCAAGGCACGGGGATCATCCATCATATGGCGCTCGATGCGATCGTTGATCCCGCGAGCGCCACGATCGAATGCATTACGGCCCAGCAGTTCAACGTCGCCTTCGAGCCGTCAGTGGAGACGCTGGGTGTGACCCGCGGCGAGCAATGCCGAGATCCGATCAGAGCCATCGAAGCGATTGCCGGCGCGCGGCTCGACGCCGGCTTCTCGCGCCGGCTGAGCGCGGCAATCGGCGGCCCGCGCGGCTGTTCGCATTTGCTGACGCTGGCGCATCTGCTGGGTTCAACCGCGGCGTGGGCGATCGAGCGCGATCGCACGCTACACGGCGCGGCAGCGCAACGCCCAATCGGTCAGCGCATGTTTCGCCGCGACTTGATCATCGACGGCTTCGAAACCCCAGAAGCCAACGGCACGATGGCGCTGACGATCCAACTCGCGGACTTGCACTTCGCTCCGTCCGCAACACCGGTGCGCCCAATGGACCGCTTCGCCGCTGATCAAGAAATTCGCGGCGTCCTGACGATCGGATTCCCGACCTTCGAGCTCAGCCAGATCGCCGTCGCCGAGCGCCGCCGTGACGCGGCGACGTTCGACGCCTCCGAGTGGAGCGACCTCGACACGGCGGTCGCCGGACTGGTCGGCCTGCGCTTCGGCTTCGGCATCACCGCCGAACTCCTGCAACGGCTGGGTGAACGCGCCGCCGATCGCCCGCTGCTCGACGCACTGCTGATGGTCGCGCCGGCGTTGATCCAGTGCACCGCCGCGTTGTCAGATAGCTGGCCCGCCGCGTTCAAGAAGAGCGCGTCGCTCGTCGGCATGGGCGGCCTACCCAACTCCTGTTACATGTGGCGGAGCGACGGTGCGCTGTCGCGCGCCCGTGAAGCCGAAGGCGGCGAGCCACCGCGTCGGCCGTGAAGAGACCTACAACGGATTAAACAGATTGAACGGATTTGCACCGTCTGATTTCGTTCCTCTTCGGCCAATCCGCTTAATCTGCGCAATCCGTTGTAAACCCCTTCTTGTTCTCCTCAGGCTTGAACCCTCTCGCCCGCGTGCCTACAAGCGTCAGCGCATGCCTGTCCGCGAGTTCCCAGACCCGCGCTCCGCCAACGCCGACGGCATCGTTGCGGTCGGTGGTGATCTGCATCCCGAATCGCTGTTGCTCGCGTATCGGCAAGGGATCTTTCCGTGGCCGGTGGAAGCAGTTCCGCTGCTGTGGTTCTGCCCGGCCGAGCGCAGCGTGTTGGCGTTCGCCGATCTGCACATTCCGCGCAGCTTGGCGCGGGCGCGCACGCACACAACGCTGCGCTTCACCATCGACGAGGCGTTTGCGGAGGTCATTCGCGCCTGCGCCGCCACGCCGCGACCGGGGCAGAACGGTACGTGGATCACGACTGAGGTCATCGCCGCGTACGTGCGATTTCACCGGCTGGGCCACGCCCACAGCGTCGAAGCCTGGCAGGGCGCACGGTTGGTCGGCGGCGTGTATGGCGTCGACGTCGACGGCGCGTTTGCCGCGGAGAGCATGTTCTACGACGAACCCAATGCGTCGAAACTGGCGCTGCTGCACCTCATCGAACACTTGCAAGCGCGCAGACTCGATTGGCTCGACACGCAGGTGATGACCCCGCATGTCGCGCGGCTGGGCGCGCGGTTGATCCCGCGCGACGAATTTCTCGACAAGCTGCGCGGCACGCGGGCGCGCGGCCTGCACATATTCCCTCGCTCCGGTTTGGAACGGCGATAGGCCGGAGTGCTCACGCAACGGCGGCGGTAGGCTGTTGGTAGCGCAGCAGCCGGAGACGCGGCAGCAGCGTGCGGCGCGTGATCTCCGACCACCGGAAGTGTTGCGCAGTCGTCTGTCCGGCGCGGCGGATGGCTCGCTCCTGCTGTGGGTTGGTGCGCAGGCCGTGATAGAGGCTGACGAACTCGCGCGGGTCGTCAGTTTCCAGCACGAGCGCATTGAGGCCGGGAATCACGTAGTCCTCACCCGAGCACCCGGTGACGGCGACGCCGCCCGCCGCCATGGTTTCGAGCCCGACCAATCCGAAGGGTTCATGGCCGCTGTTGGCGAGCACCGCGGCTGCGCCGCGGAAGAGGACGCGGCGACTTTCAGGATCCACCGGTGACTGCAGACAGACGATGTCGGCATCGCTGTTTTGGTCGATCGCTTGGAACAAGCCACGCGTGCCGGGTTCCGGCGCATGACGTTCTACCACCTTGAGTCCCGCCAGCGCTGCCGTGCGCAACACTTCGCGCCCGTACGCCTCCACCCCACCACGAGCGATTAACAGCGGCCTCCAACCCTGTCGTCTCAACTCGCCAACCGTCGCGATCGCCAGCAGCCACCGTTTGTCCGGATCCCAGCGTGCGACCTTCGCCAAGACCATGCGCGGGCGCAGCCGCGCGCGGAACTCGACAACCGCGGCGCGCTCGGGCGGCTTCAGCGCCTCGGCCGACAGCCCATTGGGGATCACCAACGGATCCACCCCGAGTCGCTGCATGCCGTGCTTCATGTAGCGACTCACGGTGGTGACCACCGCCGCCCGGGTCAGGCGAGCCCAATCGATCCGATCGAACCCGAAGGTGTTGTTGGCGTTCCACAGGATCGCGACCTGCGACCGCACCCCTGCCTCGGTCATTAGCCAGTCGAGATGCAGCAGCGCGTCCACGGTTTGCCACTCTTCGGCTAGGATGACCGCCGGGCCGCCGGTTTTCACCAGATGACCGAGCAGTACCTCGTTGAGCAGGAACGGCGGAAGTGAACGTGCATAGTCGTCACGTTTGCTCTCTTCGCCGTCGTAGACGCCGTTCGGGTGATAAGCACTCAGCCACTGGCACCAGCGATGCAGGTGCAGCGTCCCGCGTACTTCATGACCGGGCAGCGTCGGATCGCCGACGAACCACAGATGAGTCTCGTCGCCGGCCTCGGCCAGCGCTTGGCTCAACCCGGTGATGCGGCTGGCAATGCCGCCGGCGCGCGAGTAGCCATCCGGCCCCTCGAAGGAGAGTAGGTGAAATTGCATTCCGGCGCTCGTTCCCGGCGCGAGGCAGCACCGGTTGCGTCGATCTACGAAGCGGACGCCAGACAGTAGGTCGCGAAGGCGCTGCCGCACAAGCCCCGGAATCCCCGATGCGCATCGGAAAAGTGGCCTACACCGAGACCGCCGACTACTCCCAACTGCGGTGCTTAGCCGAGGTCGCGGTTGCAACTCCCAAGGCGTATTGTTACCAGAGGCAGCGATGAGTACAGCGGCAGTGGCGGGCGCATGGAGAGGTGCCCGAGTGGTCGAAGGGGCACGCCTGGAAAGTGTGTGTACCCTACAAAGGTACCGTGGGTTCGAATCCCACCCTCTCCGCTTCCCCCGATGCCGATGAGAGAGTAGAAGTTGGGACGGTGGTCAACAGTGATAGCTAGGTCCCGCGCAAGGGAGCGTCGCGAATCCCGTCAGATCCGGAAGGAAGCAGCGGTACCGACAACCTCTCTGTGCCGCGGGGAAGCCTAGCTATCTCTGGTGGCCGCCGAGTCGGCACCGCACGATCGGTCCTCCATGTCGTACTTGGTTCTCGCGCGGAAGTATCGCCCGCAGGTCTTCGCCGACCTGATCGGACAGGAACACGTCACCCGCACGCTCGGCAACGCCATTCGCGCCGGGCGCGTGGCCCATGCGTTTCTGTTCACCGGCGTGCGCGGTGTCGGCAAGACGACAGCCGCTCGCATCCTGGCCAAAGCGCTCAACTGCGAGCGCGGCCCGACCCCCGAGCCGTGTAACGCCTGCACCAATTGCAAGGAAATCATCGCCGGCAACGCGGTCGACGTGCTCGAAATCGACGGCGCCTCCAACACCGGCGTCGATGACGTGCGCCAGATCATCGACAACGTCCGCTACCGCGCCGCCAAGAGCCGCTTCAAGATCTACATCATCGACGAAGTCCACATGCTTTCCAACAGCGCCTTCAACGCGTTGCTGAAGACGCTCGAAGAACCGCCCGATCACGTCAAGTTCATCTTCGCCACCACCGATCCGCACAAGCTGCCGGCAACCGTGCACTCGCGCTGCCAGCGCTATGATTTCAAGCGCGTGCCGCTGCGGCTGGTGGTCGAACAGTTGCAGAAGCTCAGCACCGCCGAAGGCGTCACGATCAGTGAACGATCCCTCTACCTCATCGCTCGCGAGGGCGAGGGCAGCGTGCGCGATGCCCTCTCGCTGCTCGATCAAGTGATCGCCTTCAACGCCGAACAGCTCAGCGACGACGACGTGGTCGCGGCCCTCGGCATCGCCGATCGGCGTCTCTTGTTCGCCGTCGCCGAGGCGATCGTGCGGCGCGAGCCGGCGGCCGCGCTCGAACGCATCGCTGAAATTCATCGCTTCGGCTATGACCTGCGCCGCTTCTCTCGCGACTTGCTCGAACACCTGCGCAATCTCGCCGTCTACAAAGTCATGCCGCAGGTGACGGAATTGATCGCCGACTTGCCCGCCGAAGAACGCAGCGAGATCGCACGCCAGGCGGATGCCATCGGCGCTGACGACATCGAGCGCGCCTTCCGCATCATGCTGGCGGCCGACGACGAGGTCGCCCACAGCGCGTATCCCAAGATCGTGCTGGAGATGACGGTGATCAAGTTGTGTACGCTGGCGCCGCTCCTACCGGTCGAGCAGGTGCTCGATCGCATCGAAGCGATCGACGCGCGTCTGCGCGGCGACGCAACCGCAGCAAGGCCAGCCGCGGCGCGCACCGCACCGCTGCGCGTCGCTGACTTGGCGGCACCGATGTCGCGTCCCGTGGCACCGCCGCCGGTGGCGGTGCCCGCGGGCGAGGATGCCGAGCCCGCTCCGGCGGTCGTCCGCGACAGCGCCCCGCCGGCTGGCGACTGGAGTCAGTTCATCGAGTTCGTGCGCAAGGAGAAGGTCACGCTGGTGCACTACATCGAGCATTCGCATGTCGCGCGGATGACCGCGAGCATGCTCGAAATCGCGGCGCCCGAGGGCTACTACTACGACTACCTTGCGCACCGCGACCATCTGAAACTAGTCGAAGAGCTGGCAGAGCGATTTTTCGGTACACCACTGCGAGTCATGGTCACCGCGCGCCGCGCGGCCGCTGCCGCGCCCCCCGTGACCGACACTGCCGACAAGCCAACACGCGCGCAGCAGACGGCTACGGTCATGGCGCATCCGCTGGTCAAAGCCGCGGTCGACATCCTCGGCGGCGAGTTGCACGAAGTGAAAACGCGCCCGCGCGTTCCGCGCGAGGACTCGTGAGCGCATCATTGGGAACCATCCTGGGAGGCATCCGTGAGTAAAGGCATCGGCGACATCATGAAGCAGGCGCAAGAGATGCAAGGGCGTCTGGCGCAAGTGCAAGCAGAGGCTGCGACCAAGACGGTGGACGGGTCGGCGGGTGGCGGCATGGTCAATGTCACCGTAAACGGCCGGCTGGAAGTGCTCAGCCTGCGCATCGACAAGCAAGTGGCGGCGGGTGGGGATCTTGAGATGTTGCAGGACCTGATCGTCGCCGCCCTGAACCAGGCCATCCGTGCCGCGCAGAAGATGATGGCCGACGAGATGACCAAGATCACCGGTGGCCTGAAGATCCCCGGCTTGACGTGATCGGCTTGCGGCTGTGCGCGCCGAAGTTCGCCCATCGATAGACCCGCTGAACTAGGCTCCAAGATTATGGCTACGTTTCCCGCGCCGCTGGCGCGCATCATTCAAGAACTCATCAAGCTGCCTGGTGTCGGCGAGAAGACCGCCACGCGGCTGGCCTTTCATCTAATGCGCACCGAGCGCGCGTCGGTCGACGCGCTGAGCGCGGCGCTCATCACACTGCGCAACGAAATGCGGTTGTGTTCGGTGTGCTACGCGTTCACCGCGCAGGACCCGTGCGCCACGTGCAGCGATCCGGCGCGCAACAGCGAACAGATCTGCGTCGTCGAAGGTCCGGCCGACGTCATCGCCGTCGACAAGTCGGGCCAATTTCGCGGCCGCTACCACGTCTTGCACGGCTCGCTTGCGCCGCTCGACGGGATCGGTCCGGAGCACCTCCGCGTCGCCGAATTGCTGCACCGTTTGCGCGACGGCGTGGTGCGCGAAGTGATTCTCGCCACGAATCCAACCGTCGAGGGCGAGGCGACGGCGATGTACGTCGCCAAGCTGATCAAGCCACTCGGCGTCCGTGTCACCCGCATCGCCCACGGTCTCCCCATGGGCGCCGACGTGGAGTACGCTGACATGATGACGTTGGGCAAAGCGCTGGAGGGGCGCCGAGAGATGTGAGTTCGTGACTCGTGATTCGTGAGTCGAAGCTGCAAGCGCGGAATCGGGCTCCTCTTCACGCCTCACGATTCACGCGTCACGGCTCACACGTCACGACTCACGATGCTGCCTCCGCGGCTCTTCGTCCATCACGACCGGGCCAATGTCGTCACCTTCACTCGGGCGCAAGGTGACGACGCGCGTAAACACGTTGCGGAACGAATGCTCGCGGGCGCGCCGCTTGACGCCGACGCCACGCGCGAGAAATAGCACGATGAGTGCGCGGCACGTCGACGAGATGATGAAGATCGGGTGGTACCCGGCGTCGCCGACCGCGTGCATCACCGCGCCACCCAGCATCGAGCCGGTGACGATCATCACTCCGTTGAAGAGATTGTAGATCGACAAGACTTGCGCGCGGTTGCGATCCTCGGTGCAGTCGAAGAGATTGAGGAAGGACGTCAGCTCGAAGCCCGCCCAGGCGAAGCCGCCGACGAGTTGCAGGCCGATCTGGTAGCCGAAGTTGTCCGACACCACCCACAGCGACGACAGCGGAATGATCAGCACCGCCGACACTTGCAGCGCGCGCCGATTGCCGTAGATGCGCGCGATCTCGCCCCAGTAACTCGACGACAGCACGCGCGCGACCACAATCGCGGCGCTCAGAATCGTGAAGCGCGCGTACGACAAGTTAAGCGCGTGTAGAAAGTACGGCGTGAAATACGCCGCCGAGATGTTCACCGCGCCACTGATCAACACCATGAGGCCGATCAATCGCCCGTAGGGCTGCCGCCAAAACCCAGCGAGCACCGTACGTGTGGCTACGCGGTGCTCGGCGGCGACGAACGGACCCGGATCGTGCTGGCGCGTGAGGAACCACACGCTCACAGCGCGGCTCACCGCGGCGATCGTAAACGCCGCGGCAAAGCCGGTGGCGGCGCCGATCTGCGTGCGCGAGGCGGCGTCAATCAGAAAGCCGCCGAGGAGCAACGACAGAAAGATCAGCGAGTGGACCGCGACGTTGCGCCGTCCGAAATAGCGACTGCGTACCACCGGTGGGATCATACGGCCGATCCACGCGTTCCACGCTGGATTGATCCCGAGGTTCAGCATCCAATAGAGGCACACCCAGGCTAGCAGCCACGGATAGCCGCCGCCGGCCACGCGGGTGAGCAACACGATCGGCACGAAGACGGCTGCCTGCAGCGCCGCGCTGCCGATCACCCACACCCGATCGCCAACGCGATGCGCCACCACCGTCGAGAGCAATTGAAACACCGAGCCCAACAGGATCGGAACGGTCGCCAGCACGCCGACTTGAAACGGCGTGGCACCGAGCAGCAAAGCGAAGGCGGCAAAATACACCTCGCCACAGCCGATCTTCGCCGCGTCAAACGTCGCATCGAGCGTACTGGCGCGCAGGCTGCGCCGCAGCCGCGATTCGGAAGGCTTCATTGCAATGGAATCAGTTGGTTTAGCAGCTTGAAGGGTCCGCATGCTTCGAGACGCGCCTGTCGGCGCTCCTCAGCATGAGCGGTTCTCCTCTTGTGCCCCAATACTTTCCCGCTCGTCCTGAGGAGGCGCGAAGCGCCGTCTCGAAGGGCGCCGTACCTTTCAACAGGCCACTACGGAGGTGTTCAGCGTCAGCCGCCGGGCTTGGCGCGCGGCACTTCGCTGAACGTATTCACGCCGTACTTAGTGTCCTTGAACGCGTTCTCGATCATCGCGCGCGTGATCGCTTTACCCTTCTTGGCCGTGAGCGTCGCCGTCTTCTGTTCAAAGCTCACCTCGATATTTTCGCACTCGTCGATCTTAGTCAGGGCCGCACGGACCCTGTCAGCGCAGGAGTGAGGTCACGTCATGCCCGAGACCGCAACGACGTACTGTCGCCCGGCACTCTTCTGCGCGTCGGAGCCGGCGTATGCGGCCACGACCGTTCCCAACGCGACTATCGCGGTGATGCTGGCGAGATTCATTTTCATGACCAATCTTGTACCGACCCTGGCCGAGCCGTGCAAGTTGCTCGGCCTCATGGTACGAGGCGCGGCATGAGTTCTCCCAAAGTCGCCTTCATCACCGGCGCCAGTCGCGGCATCGGCAAGCAACTCGCCATCGATTTTGCGAAGGCGGGCTACGACGTGGTGTGTCTGGCGCGTTCAACCAGTGACCAGCCCACCAAACTGCCTGGCACGGTCGACGCGACCGCCGAGTTGGTCCGCCAACACGGTCGACGCGCATTGGCGCTCGGCGTCGATTTGCAAGTGGAAGAACAACTGCGCGCCGCCGTCGATCGCGCCTATGACGAGTTCGGTCGCATCGACGTGCTGATCAACAACGCCGCGATCGCGATTCCCGGACCAACGCTTCCGCAACCGATGCGTAAGTGGCGGCTGGCGATGGAGATCAACGTCAACGCCCCGCTGGCGCTGATGATGGCCGCTTGTCCGCGCATGACCAAAGCCGGCGGCGGGCACGTGATCAACGTGTCGTCAGAGGCCGCGGTGTTCCCCGAGTTCGGCCGCGCCAGCTACACAGTGACCAAGGCGGCGCTAGAGTCGCTCAACCAATGCATGGCCCACGAACTCAAGCCGTCCGCCATCGCCGTCAACGTCATGCGCATCGACGTGCCGATTTGGAGCGAAGGCTTCGTCTTCACGTTGCAGGGGATGGACACCAGCGACTTCGAAGATCCGGTCATCATGTCCGATGCGTGCCTGTGGATCGCCGACCAGCCAGCGACATACACGGGACACATCCTGACCATCACCGGGATGCGCGAGCAGGGCATCATCCGTCCGCGCACTCGTGTGGGGCAGCGGACGCTCTGACGGCAATCCCCCCGTCGACACCGTCCGAGGGGTGTCATTTGTCCTATCAACGTTCCGCAGCTACACTCCCACTCGCATCGAAGAAGAGGAGTTGATCAATGAGCTACGAACAAGTCGAGTTCAGCCGCGACTGCGAAGCGGTTCAGATTCCGCAAGGCATCACCGTGACGATTCCGAAGGGAACCCCCGGTCTGATCACCCAATCGCTGGGCGACACCTACACCCTGCAGATCCCAACCTTCGGCGGTCTGTATCGAGTGAGCGACCGCGACGCCGAGGCGATCGGCAAGGAACCGCGCGCGACGGCGACCGCCGCGACCGCGAGCAGCGACGAACCGATCAGCGAAGAGTTGGTCTGGGATCAACTGCGCCAAGTGTACGATCCGGAGATTCCGGTGAACGTCGTCGACCTCGGGCTCATCTACGACATGCGCATTGACGGACGCACGGTGCAGGTGAAGATGACGCTGACCGCGCAAGGCTGCGGCATGGGGCCGTCAATCGCTATGGATGCCAGCCGCCGCATCGAGAGCTTGCCCGGCGTCGAAGAAGCCGACGTGCAAGTCGTCTGGGATCCACCCTGGAGCCCGCACATGATCTCGCCCGAGGGCAAAGCCAAGTTGGGAATGGATTGAGATCGCGGCCTTCTGGCAACGCCTTCACACCGCTCCCGGCTGCTTGCTTTACGCTAGCGACGCGGCTACTAGTGCGCGACTTTCGTGGCCGCTCGCGTCCACCATTCTTGAAAGGGAGACTCTCATGCGCAAGCTCACCATCACCATGCTCCTCGCGCTGCTCGCCAGTGTCACCACTGCGCGCGCTGACGAGCCAGAGCTGAAGACCGACGACGACAAGACCCTCTACGCGATCGGTTTGGCCATCAGTCAGAACCTTGGACCATTCAATCTGACTGAGGCCGAGCTCAAGTTCGTCCAGGCCGGCATTGCCGACGGCACGCTGAATCGCGAGAAGAAGGTCGATCTCGAAACCTACGGCCCGAAGATCGGTGCACTCCAGCAGAGCCGCGCCAAAGTCGTCGCCGAGGGCGAGAAGAAGAAGTCCGAGGAGTTCCTCACCAAGGCCGCCGCCGAGAAGGGGGCCAAGAAGACCGCGTCAGGCCTGATCTACACCGAAACCAAAGCCGGCACCGGCGTCGCGCCGAAGGCGACGGATCAGGTGAAGGTTCACTACACCGGCACGCTGCCCGACGGCACCAAGTTCGACAGCTCGCGCGACCGCGGTCAGCCCGCCACCTTCCCGCTCAACGGCGTGATCCCGTGCTGGACCGAGGGCGTACAGCTGATGAAGGTCGGCGGCACCGGCAAATTGATCTGCCCGTCCGACCTCGCGTACGGCGATCGCGGCGCGCCGCCGAAGATCAAGCCGGGCCAGGCGCTGGTGTTCGATGTCGAGTTGATTGAGATCGTCAAAGCCCCAGCCCCGGCTCCAGCCGCCAAGAGTGCGGACAAGCCCGCAGACAAACCTGCGGCCGACAAGCCGGCGGAAGACTAGCCTTGCTTCAATATTCGGGGGCGGGATTCGTCCCGCCCCCCTTTCCGTCCGCCGCAACAACCGAGGTGCGTTCAATGAAGCGACTGTTCATCCTCAGTCTGGCCGCGGTGGCGGCACTCGCCGCTAGTGTCGGCCCAAGCTTCGCCCAAGCAGCCAACGACGACGCATCAAAGGCGAGGAAGTACGTCGACAAGGCGAGCCCCAATCTCATGAAGCAGAGCGGCGGAAAAAAGCCGACGCCGCTGGAACGCCACATCGAAACCGGCATCAAGGGCCAGCGAGGCCTCCCGGACGCAGGAGGTCAGCCAAGCAACAAGCAGGGTCCGAAGTAGAAACCTGCATCTCCGCCGACACAATCCAACACGGCGGTCCCGCCTGTGCGGGCTCCCCAATCGGAAAGTCCTCCAACGCGAAGTCGCAAAGACGCGAAGGCGGAAAGCGAGTATTCTGTGACGAGACTTCATTTCTCTGAAGGCCGTTCAGTGGTATTCGTTCGTGCCGACCGATCGGACTAAAGCCCTTGCGCCTCTGCGCCTTGGCGACTTTGCGTTAAGTTCTTTTTCTTGGGATTGAGATTAGGAAGCCCTCCGAACCATGCGCTACGCCCTGTTGCTGCTCGTTCTGGCACCGTTGCTCGGCGGTTGCACCGCGACCTGGACGAAGCGTGGCGCCACGCAGGCGGACTTCGAACGCGATCACGCCGCCTGCGAGCAGGCGGCCAGTGTCGTTCCCAAATTGGTGCTGCAGAGCCGCTACGAGGAATGCATGCAGAGCCGCGGCTACCGCATGAAGTAGCCTACGATGTCGCCGGCTGGTCCGTGAGCAGTCCCTTGCCCGGCACGTGGTTCATCTCGATGCGAATGCCGTCCGGATCTTCGAACAACACCGAGTAGTACCCGGGAGCCCAGACGCCGTCTTCCGGCGCATGAATGATCTTCGCGCCCAACTCGCGAGCAAAGTCGTACAAGCGATCCACGTCGGCGCGTTCGCGGGCGCGGAAGCACAGATGGTGCAGCCCGACGCGCAACTGGACGAAGCGCTCAGCGCGATGGGCGTCATCCGCCTTCATGATGCCCACGGCAGTGCGACCGCCAACGCAGTAGAGCATTCCATCCATATCGATCACCGGCTTCAAGCCGAGGAAGCGCAGTAGCTTGTCATAGAAGGGCCGACACGCTGCAAAGTCGCTCACCGTGAGCATCACGTGGGCAATGCCGTTGATTTCCATCCGCGCCTCCTTGTCTTCGTTGACGTTGTCCTCGGACGATCCCAGCCGCCGTTGCGGTGACCATTTTCCTACCGCGGGTGCATCCGACTCGCAATGTCGACGATCGTCGCCGCGCGTGGCTTGCGTCGGCCGGTCAGACCTGCGAGACGCGCGCATGCCGCGTCCGCGTCGCGTCGTCATCGCAGCCTATTTTCTGCTCTTCTGGGGCGGCGGCGTGTGGATGCCCTACTTCCCGCTCTACCTGTCGCACCTCGGTTTCGCCGGGTGGCAGATCGGCGTGGTGTTCGGCATGCAGCCGGCGCTGCGCTGGGGCAGCGCGCTGGCGTGGGCCTATGCCGCCGATCGCTGGCGCATCCGCCATCGCCTGCTCGTCATCGCCGCGTTCGGCGGGGCGCTAGGCTTCGTGCCTCTACTGTTCGCTCACAGTTTTACGGCGGTGCTGGCGGTGACCGCGTTCATCGCGCTGCTCCACGCGCCGCTGATGCCGATGGTCGACGCGACGGTGATGGACCATCTGTCGCAACTCGGCGGCGACTACGGACGCCTGCGCACTTGGGGATCGGTCGCCTTCGTCACCGGCGCGCTGCTCAGCGCGCCGCTGGTGCATGCGTTCACTCCGGCCATCGTGCCGCTCCTGCTGCTGATTCCGTTGCCGCCAATGATCGTCGCCTTAGCGCGTTTGCCACGCGAGCAATTCGGCCATGCCTCACACTTCCGCGCGCCGTGGCGCTTGTTGACCGCGCCGTTGGCGGCGTTCCTCGCCAGCGCGTTCCTCATTCAACTGAGCTGCGGTGCGTTCTCGGGATTCTTCGCCGTGCACTCGGCGGCGCTCGGCTTTTCCGATGCGGTGCCGGGCATCACCTGGGGCTTAGCTGTCGGCGCCGAGGCCGTGCTGCTTTTCTTTGGTAGCCGTCTGCTGGCGTGGCGCAGCGCGCCGAGCGTGATCGTCTTTTCTCTGCTGGTCACCGCGGCGCGCTGGGCCCTGACCGCCATCGCCCACAACGAGGTGCTCGTCATCGGCTTGCAACTGGCGCACGCGTTTACGTTCTCAGCCTTTCATCTCGCCGCGCTGCATTTGCTTTCCCGACTAGTGCCGCCGCGGAGCAGCACCGGCGGGCAAGCGCTGTACGGCACCATCGCCTTCGGCATTGGCGGAAGTAGCGGTCTCGCCCTCGCGGGTGTGCTGGTCGACCGCTTCGGAACCGCCAACGTATTCGCTGTTGAGGCCGGCGTCGCGTTGCTCGGGCTGGTGCCGGCGCTGTGGTTGGTGCGACTCACGCGCAACGCGTGAAGCAGTTCACCCGTCCGCGAGCGGTTGCAACCGCGGTGGCTGACGCACAAATGTCTCCGCGTCAAACGTCCCGCTGCGGATCGTGTCGATGTCGGCGCGCACCCGGTCGCGCAACGCCGCGAGGTTGATCCCGCCAGCGTCGCCGGCGAATGGCGCCGTCTTTTGCAGTCCGCTGTCGAGCATCCGAAGCGCGCCACTCCATAACTGCTGCGTCGTCTTGTGATAGCCGACTGCAATCTGGATCAGTCCAGTGAACAGTTCCCACAGATCGTCCGGGACATCGTCGAGCCCTGCTTCGAGAACTTCGTGCGCCTCGAAGTAGCGCCCGGCGTTAAACTCCCGTGCCGCGTCAATGATCGCACTCCGAGTCCCCAATTCCGCAATCCCCAATCCGCACTCCGCAATCGAGCCATTCCGCATTTCACATTCGCCATTCCGCAATCGCCATTCCGCATTCCGCAATCGGAATCATCCCATCGGATAGCGGATTTCCTTCGACACCTTGTTGCACTGATCGAGCACGTCGGGCGTGAGCGTGACATCCGCGGCGGCGAGCGTGTCGGTGAGTTGCTCGACCGTGGTGGCGCCGATGATGGTGGAGCCGACAAAGTTGTGAATCAACGACCACGCCGTTGCCAGCGTCGTAACTGACATGCCCGCCTGTTGCGCGATCGCCATGAAGCGCGCGGTCGAGCTCAGCGTCTGCTCATTGACGAAGCGGCGGGTCATCGATTGCGAGCGCGGATTGCCTTCGCCGTAGTTGGTGAAGCGCGAGCCCTTGGGTCGCGCGCCGTCTTGATACTTGCCGCTCAGCACACCGCCGGCGATCGGGCTGTAGGGCAGCAGGCTGATCTGTTCGCGCCGACACGCTTCTGCAAGTTCGTCCTCGAAGCGTCGGTTGAGCAGGCTGAAGTTATTTTGAATCGTTTCGTAGCGAACCGAGCCGTTCTTGTCGCTCGACCACAAACTCTTGGTAAGGCCGTACGCGGTCTCGTTGCTGCATCCGACGTAGCGGACCTTGCCGGCTTCGACCAAGCGCGTGAGCGCGGTCATCGTCTCGTCGATCGGCAGATCGCGGTCGGGCCAATGCGTTTGATAGAGATCGATGTAATCGGTCCGCAATCGTCGCAGGCTAGCTTCAACCGCGCGCTCGATGTGATGGCGATCGAGCGCGGTCTTGCCGCTGCGTTGCGGCGCGAGGAACCACCCCATCCCCGGCCCTGCCACCTTGGTTGCGATGAACACCGCATCGCGCGACTTGCCGGCCATCCATTTTCCGCAGATCTCTTCGCTGCGACCGGCGTACTTCGGATCCGGCGGCACCGGATAGGTTTCCGCGATGTCGAGGAAGTCGACGCCCGCGTCCCACGCGCGATCGAGGATGGCGAAGCTCGTGCGCTCGTCGGCCTGATTGCCGAACGTCATCGTACCCATGCAGATCTCGGAAACCACCAGGCCGGTGCGGCCCAACCGCCGACGCTTCATGTTCGCTCTCCTCCCAAATGTCGTGCGCGCGGATCATAGCAGGAGTCGCCCGACGGGCTAGTCAGTCGCCCGGCCCTCATTTATCTCGACCAGCGGCTCACCGGCACGGAGCAACTCGATGGTTCGCTTCCACCGCGAAAGAAGGAGTTGCTTGAGCTGTCGATTGCTGAGATTGCCGCACGTCACCCACACGAGTTGCGGCGGAGCGCCGCGTCGTTCCTGAAGCTGAACGAAGTCCTCGTCCTTGGTCAAAACAACGGCACCTGCGAACCGTGCTTTCTCGTAGATCTCCGGGTTCTCCGCAGTGAGAAGGTCAATCTCGGAAACGTGGACGGCTCGAATGCTCTGCGGCTCCTCGATCCACCGGCACAGTACTGGTGGCATCTGAGCGTTAACCCAGATCAGTAGCGCGGTGGGCGGTTCGGGCATCTAGGCGGCAAGAGTTGGGTGGTCCAAGCGTCGAACAGCATAGGTCAGGCACGCGGCGATATCTTCGGATTCAAGGTAGGGATAGTCGGCGAGGATTTCCTCCCGACTCTGGCCAGCCGCCAAGAGGCCGAGCACGTCGATGACGCGGAGTCGCATACCGCGGATGCACGGCCGGCCGCCGCACTGGTTGGGATTGATCGTGACTCGATCGAGCAGGTCTGCCATTGAACTCTCCCCCAGTGAGCGACCGTACCAAACCCTCCGCCGCGGGTACAGCGATCTTCTTCCTCACCACCGCCGAAACCCAGTCGACGCCCGCGTCCCACGCGCGATCGAGAATCGCGAAGCTCGTGCGCTCGTCGGCCTGATTGCCGAACGTCATCGTCCCCATGCAGATCTCCGAAACTACCAGGCCAGTCCCGCCCAACCGCCGACGCTTCATGTTCGCTCTCCTCCCCAATGTCGTGCGGGCGGATCATAGCAGGAGCCGTACGGCGGGAAAGGGGGCGATACGGTCGTGGTGTTCTTGATCCGATACCTCAGGGCAACGCGAGCGCTCAGCCGTGCGGGCCGCTTCCCACCGTGCGCGTTTTTCCGTTCGGCGCAGCGGCCCGCGTCGACTGAGGCGGCTTGTCGGATGGAGACTGAAGCAGCGGCAGCTGGCAATTGAGACAACGACGAGTGAAGCCGTTGCTCCACCAAATTAGGCGCCTAATCCGACGCTGATGGAACAACTTGCCGCAACGCGGACAGCGAGCCCACCCGGCCCGAACGGCGGCGATTCCAAACAGCGCCATCCAGGGCAGGGTTGCAACCACCATCGTGCGCTGCTGTGCTCGCTCCGCTTGAAACAGCCTGACGGTAATCGCGATGAGGACCATCGCGGGAAGGTAGCCCAACCCTAGTGCCCACACCCGCGCACGACGCCGGCGAATCTCTGCCAAGCCCTGTTCGAACGAACGGTCCGGCGTCATCATATTTCGCCTGACTCCAACTCCTACTGCGACGATGCGCGAAGTCGTTGATCAACCGGAGGCGTGCCTCATACCCGATCCTTCCAGTACCCGGGGCGACGACTTTGATGGGCCACAGCGACAACCTGAACTCGTTCCTCTCGGCGCCGGAAGATGAGGTTGAACGGAAAGCGCGGAAACACTATGCGCCGCGTTCCGTGCAGATGGAGGGGCCAGCGCTCGGGGGCTGCGAGCGCGCGCTCGACGACAACGGTGACTTCCTGAACAAATGCTCGCGCCGCGACACGGCTGCGCTCCGCATACCAGTCCTCGGCGTCGAGAAGCTCCTGTTCCGCAGCCGGATGGAACTCGACTTCAGGATTCACGGAGGCGACCGAGCAACTTTGCCTTGACTGTTTCCCAAGGCACGGGTTTCACCGTGCCAGAGTCAAGCTCAGTCACCCGTCGTTCGACTTCCTGTGCCCAAGCCTGATCGACCGCCGGGTCTGGCTCGGTCTCCAGGCTTTCGAGCAAGAGGCCCGCGAGTTCAGCCCGATCCTTCTCCGGCAACTGACAAGCCCGCTTGAACAGTTCCACAACGTCGGTCTCCATGAACCGCAAGCTACCACATGCGAGGGGAGAACCGAAGTAGCCGCTTGCTCTCGTGACCACCTCGACATAGGAGACACCGCGATGGAGCACGGCACACTGATCGAGGTCGCGCGCTATCGCGTCATCTTCGCCGACTGCGATCCGATGCGGATCATGTACTACGGCAACTACTTTCGGTTGTTCGAGATCGGCCGCGCCGAGTTGTTCCGCACGCTCGGCCATCCGTTTCCCGAGTACATCGCGCGCGGGCTCTACCTCGGTGTGATCGAGACCGCGTGCCGCTATCACAAGCCGGCGCGCTACGATGACGACGTGATCATTCGCGCCGGCATCAGCGACGTCATGCGGGCGCGGCTCACCATCTCGTACGAAGTGACCGCGCTCGACGGGGCGCTACTCGCCAGCGGCCACACCACACACGCCGTGCTCAACGACGCTGGCCGCCCACAGCGCATCCCGCCGGAGTTTCGCGACGCGGCGTTGGGAATGCAGAAGAGATCCTCGTAGCCGCCGCACGTGAGCACTTCGAGACTCCCTCGATCCGAAACGGGAGAGGCAACCGCTGATGGACGCCGATGAACGCCGATAAGATTCACCGATTTCTCCTGCTTTGCAGAGAGTCGTGATCGGCGAACATCGGCGGCCATCGGCGGTTGCACTATGTCTTCGCCTTGAGGCTAGTTGCTCCCTCTCAACCGACTGAACACCTCCTCCATGGTTCCGAGCGTCGGATTGCGCTCGGCGACGATGCCCTCCATGCGCGAGGTGATGTACTGCTTCCACTCGGGGTGCGGGAAGATGTAGAGGCGCTCGTTGCGGATGGCGTCGAAGACGACATCGGCCACCAAACTCGGCGGCGATCCCGCCGCGAGGAGCTGACGCGCCATCTGCTCCATCTCTTCGGCTCCCGGCATCTTCGGCGCCGTCTCGGCCAATGCCGCCGGGCGGTTGCGCGCGGCGTCGAAGATGTTGGTGTTCACGAAGCCGGGGCACAGCACCGAGACGTGCACCGGCGCCCCGAGCATCGTCAGCTCGTAGTGCAGCGTTTCCGACAGCGCCACGACCCCGAACTTCGACACGTTGTACGGCGCCGCGCCCGGGCCGCAGATCATTCCGGCCATCGAGGCGGTGTTGACGATGTGGCCCTCGACGCCTTGCGACAACAGAATCGGCGTGAACACGCGCACACCATGGATGACGCCCCACAGATTGACGCCGAGCACCCACTCCCAATCGGCGACAGTCTGCATCCAACTCGGCGACGACGTCACCACACCCGCGTTGTTGCAGACCACGTGAATCGCACCGAACTTATCGAGCGCCGCTTGCGCCAGCCGCCCGACCTCGGCCGCCTTCGACACGTCGGTGCGCACCGCCAGTGCTTGCGTGCCCGTCGCCTCGATCTCGCGCGCTGCCTGTTCGAGCGCCGCCGGCTCCACGTCCGCAAGCACGACCTTCATTCCTTCGCGCGCGAACCGCTGCGCCAAGGCGCGCCCAATGCCACTCGCCGCGCCGGTGACAACCGCGACCTTATCCCGGAATTCCTTCATGTCATCCTCCAACCTCTCTGATGCGCAGACCGGCGGAAGAACCGCAAGCGATCGAGGGGTGTCCAATCAGGGCTTGGCTAGCAGCGTCGTCAGCCCGAATAGGAATTCACCACGAAGTCACGAAGACCACGAAGGTCGGGCAGAGCGAAGTGCTCTCGGGCGGCTTGCCCTTGCCTCATTGGCGATGGACTTGACCTTGGGAGTCATAGGACGTTTCTTCGGCGGCTCTCTTCGTGCCCTTCGTGCTCTTCGTGGTGAACATTCTGTCCGATCACAAGGCGAAGGCCAAAGGTCTCACGCTGCACGAGGCGCTGCGCCAAGCGCTACGCGAATGGGTCAGCACGCGCTAAACGCGTGGTTGAATCAGGACTCGATCGGCGGAGGCTCGAAGGCGCGCACCGGTGGCACGACGCCAGTGAAGCGCTCCAACTCGACAAGCGCGTGTTGCCCGGAGCAACCTTGCGAGAGCCGGGACGTGCCGATGTCGCGCGTCAAGACGTTGGGGTTGCCGTGGACACACATCGCGATCTCGGCGCTCGCGTCGTCGGGATCGAACCATGCTCCCGTCGAGAGCCGCACCACGCCGGCTCGCACGTCGGCTGACACAACCGCTCCGGCGAGGCAGCTCCCGCGCTCGTTGAACAGCCGCACCACGTCACCATCGACGACGTTACGCGCGGCGGCGTCGCTCGGGTGAATGCGCACCGGCTCACGCCCCTGCACCTTGGCTGACTGACTGTAGGGCCCGATGTCGAGCTGGCCGTGCAAGCGCGTCGCCGGGTTGTTGGCGACCAGCGCCAGCGGGAAGCGCGCCGCCCGCGGCGAGCCGAGCCATTCGTCACTCTCCAACCACGTCGGGTGTCCAGGGCAGTCGTCGTAGCCAAAGCCGGCGATCCGTTCGGAGAACACTTCGATCTTGCCGCTCGGCGTGCGCAGGCGGTTGGCTTCGGGATCGGCGCGAAACGCGTCGAAGAGCACGCGGTCGGCTTCCAGATCGGGAATCTCGATCGACCCTGCGGACCAGAACTCGTTAAACGACGGCGCCTCGATGCCGGCGGCAATGAGTATGCTGCGAAGGTGGGAGTAGAGATGATCGAGCCACGCGCGCTCGTCCCTGCCCTCGGTGAACGCGTCGGCGACGCCGAGCCGCTCGGCGATGCCGGCGAGGATGTCGTGATCGCTCAACGCCCCACCCACCGGCGCGACCACGCGCTGCATCGCGATGATGCGCGCGTCGGCGCGACCGGAGCCAATGTCGTTGCGTTCGAACGTCGTCGTCGCCGGAAAGATCAGATCGGCGTGCCGAGCCATCGCGGTCCAGTACGGCTCGTGAACGATGATCGTGTCGGGTCGAGTGAGCGCGCGACGCAAGCGGTTGAGATCTTGGTGATGATGAAACGGATTGCCGCCGGCCCAGTGCACCAGCCGAATGTCGGGATAGCTGTAGCGCGCGCCGTTGTAGTCGAACGATTCGCCGGGTTGGAGCAAGAGATCGGCGATGCGCGCGACCGGGATGAACGACTTCACTTGGTTGGGGCCCACCGGCAGCAACGGCACGTTGACCGCCGCGCTCGAACTGCCGAGATCACCCATCGATCCGTAGCCGTGCCCGAAGCCACCGCCCGGCAGGCCAATTTGGCCGAGCAGCGCGGCCAGCGCGATCGCGGCCCACACCGGCTGCTCGCCGTGCTCAGCGCGCTGCAGCGAGTACGAAACCGTGATCAGCGTGCGTGACGCCGCCATCCGTCGCGCCAGCGCTCGCAACTCGTCGGACGCGATGCCCGAGCGCGACTCGGCCCATTCCGGGCTCTTCGCCACGCCGTCGCTCCTACCCAGGACGTACTCAATGAAGCGATCGCTGCCGTGGCAGCAGCGATCGAGGAACGCCTGATCGTAGAGGCCCTCACTGATCAGAACATGCGCGAGTGCCAGCATCACGGCGACGTCACTCAGCGGAATCAGCGGGTACCAGTGCGCGTCGGCCTCAGCGACGACGTCGTCGCGCAACGGACTGAAGAGTGCGATCTGCATTCCCCGCCGGCGCGCGTCGGCGAGATGGCCACGGATGCCGTGGCGAGCCATGCCGCCCGGCGCGACGAACGTGTTCTTCATCGGGATGCCGCCGAACGCGACGAGTAGCTCGGTGTGTTGCGCCACCACGGTCCACGACGTGGCCTTGCGGAACACCGACCCCGCGTTGCCCACCACGTGCGGCAGCAGCACGAGCGAGGCGCCGATGCTGTAGCTGTTGTGCGACGAGGTGAAGCCGCCGAGGCAATTGAGAAAGCGATGGAGCTGGCGCTGGCTCTGATGAAAAATCCCGGCACTCCCCCAGCCGTACGAGCCACCGAAGATCGCTTCGTTGCCGTGCGCGGCGATGACACGTTGGAACTCCGCCGCGGCACGGTCCCACGCTTCGTTCCACGAGAGCGTGACGAACGAATCGTTGCCTCGCTCACGCGAAGGACCGGGCCCGTGATCGAGCCAACCGCGACGCGCCACCGGCTGCTGAATGCGCACAGAGTGGCGAACGCTGCCGGGGAGATTGCGCAGCAACGGCGACGGATCGGGGTCGTGCAGCGGATGAACCGCGGCGATGTCGCCGTCGCGGACAGTGACGGTGAATCCCCCCCAATGCGAACTGTGAGTCAGCGCCGGTGCAGCGATCGTAGACATCTTGCGTAGTTTCGTACCAGCGTGCGAAGCGGATGTCGACGGCAGCACCGCGCATGGCCGCAGTGCCCCTCGATACGCCCCCCCTCGATACGAAGCCTTCGGCTTCTACTCGGTGTGGCTACTCGGGGAAGCGGTGGTTGGTTTCACTCCACTCGAATCCATCTTCACGACAAACCAATTCCCTCTCCCTCTGGGAGAGGGTTAGGGTGAGGGCTCCGACCTGAAAGTCAGAACACCCGCAGCGTGATGCGGCGATCGATCGGTGCCGTGTCGGCGGGAAGCCCACGCTCGGCCTGACGCAGCATGCGCAAGATTTCCGGACCCATCAGGTCGAGTGCGGTGGAGCGGTACGACTCGCCGCCGAACTCGCGGATGCGCCGCGTCTGCTGGCGCAGGATCTCGGCGTCCTGTGCGAGGATGGTATCGAGCTGCTTTTCGATGATCGGCCGCATCTCGTCGCGTTTGTCGACGGGAACTTTCCAACACGACACCAGCCAGAAGCGCGTCCGCAGATCGCTCACGGGCGTGTGCGGCAGCGTACTGACCAAATGGCGGCCGGCGCTGGTTCGGTACTCGACCTGCGCGACACCCGGCAGGAAAAATCGATCCCAGTGTTGTGAGACGATCGGCCGGCCCTCAGCGTCGGTCGTAGCGCCCGAGAGCGGTGGCTCGCCGATGTACTCGACTTCGATGCCGCCGGGAATCCGCCGCCGCACCGCCTCGATCTCGCGGCTGCCTTTGCCGCGGAAATCGCCGCGGTGCACGAACGCGGTGTGCGGTACATCGAGCGCGTTCTCCAACGCCGCGTGCATCGTGCACTCGACGTCATACTCGCGCAGGACGACCAGATACTCGGGGTCGTCGATGTGAGGAATGCGAATGGGCGTGCCTGTCGGCTCGCCGTCGGCACGTCCCCACACCCACACGAATCCATCCTGCTCGCGCGTCGCGAAGGCTGGCACGCAGCGACCGCTGGCGTCGCTGCCGTCGAGCAGTCCCGGCACCTCGCGGCACGCGCCACCTCTATCGAAGCGCCAGCCGTGATACCCACAAGCGAGATGTCCTGCCGCATCGATGGTACCGAGGGAAAGCGGTGCATTGCGATGCGCGCAGCGATCGAGCAGCGTCGCAGCGCGGCCGCTCGCGTCGCGGAAGAGCACCACCGGCAGATCGAAGATCGTCCGCGCCAGCGGAGCATCACGCAGTTCGTCACCACGGCAGAGTGCGTACCAGCCGTCGAGCACGCGCGCGACGGAGTAGTGACCCTTGGTGAGCGGCGCGTTGGTCGTTCCGGTATCTGTCATCGCGTCATCGAGTTTTGCACAAGCCGGCGCTCCATACGATCGCTTCGCGATCTACTCGGGCAAACGGATATTGATCCCGTGAGAAACAACCGTTTCCCCGAGTAGCGGCACAGAGTAGAAGCCGAAGGCTTCGTATCGAAGGGCCGCGTATCGAGGGGCACGTCTTTGTGCACCGCCGCGTCATCCTTTCGTGCGCAACTCCTCGAAGCGCGCCAGCGCGCTGTCGAGATCGTCGATCTCGAAGAGCTCAGCTCCGACAATCTGATCGCCGCGGCGTACGGACAACCCGATGAAGACGGCCTCGAATTCGCCACCTTGAGCGTCCGTGCCGACCCAGCGCATGACGCCGACGCCACCGTGATCCGCCACGACGACCCAGTGGAGCGGCTCGAGCTTTACGTCAGGACTCAGTTCATACAAGGCGTCCAGCGAAGCGATGTACGCCTCGCCGTGCACTTGGCCGATCCCCGTGCGCCGATGGTCGTGGAAGAAGTAGTCGCTCGGCAGGAGTGTGCGAAGTCGAACGAGGTCGTGGTCGTTCCATGCGCGCACGAATTCAAACCACGCAGCCGGTACGTCATCCGCGCCGATGGCCGCGTAGCGCTCGATGAGCTCCGCGCTCGCGGCAGCGCGATCGTCGGGGTCGAAGAGCACGACCGCGACGAGGCGACCTTCGGCGTCGAGTTCGGTTAGAGCGAGGGTCTCGATCTCGAAGAGGAGGACCTCTTTCGTTCTCGTGAATCGATTGCGCTGGAGCGCCAATCGGTCACCCGCCGTGGCGAGTACCGTCGACGCTCTTTCTGTGTTGGGACCTGCCCAACGTATGCTGGCGAGGTAGCCTTCAGCGTCCGTAGTGCTGCGCAGGCCACGACGGCGGTCGTCGAACACGAGCCCGGGTGCGTGGAGCGCCCGCACCGCCTCCCAATCGCCTGCCGAGGCAAGGGCAATTTGCCGATCGATCGCGCGCGTAGCCGCGTTCGGCGGGACGTGCAGCGGATCGGGGCGCAACTCCTCGAAGTGCGCCAGCGCCGCGTCGAGGTCGTCGATCTCGAACAACTCTAGGTGCGTCGCACGACCCCGTGCCTGGACGAATAGTTCCAGGTACTCGCTCTCGAAGTCGCCGCCATCGGGCAAGGTGCCGGAACGACGGAGGACAGCGACCGCGCCGTGCCGATCGCACGCGGGCCAGAACCCGGCTTCGATCCGCGTCAGCGGCGCGAGGTTCCACAACGCGACGAGACTCTCGACGAACGCCTCCGAACCATCGAGGCGACCGATGCCGGTCCGGCGATGGTCCTCGTACACGAGATCATCGGTACAAAGGGTTCGGAATACGGCGGGGTCGTGGGCATCGAACGCGTCCATCAGTTTCGAGATCAACCCGACGGTTGCCGCCAGGTCGGGCTCGATCGCCGCCCAGCGCGCCCACGCTTCGCGCTGCGCGGCGCGCGCGTCGTCGAGGTCGAAATTGATCGTCGCAACGAGCCGTCCGACCTCGTCGATTTCTTGCACGACGAGGTGCTCCATCTCGAAGCGGTGGTCGGTCCCTCCGCCAGCCCACAGCAGCCGTTGGATGGCGACGCGACTCCCGGCGGTGCCCAGCAACTGAATCCGCTCTTGGCGAGCCCCAGCCTCCGCCCTCTCGCGCACGGATGACATCATCATATCGAAGCCACCAGAGAGCTGGGACAGCCGCTGCCGATCTTCATACACAACCTGCGATGCGTAGAGGGCGCGCAGCGCATCCCAGTCCCGCGTGTTGAACGCCAACTGAAACCGATGCAACCATTCGCTCGCCGCGTTCGGCTTCGCGATCACCGCGAGGTGTTGGGCGGTTTGGGAGGGCGAGGCTCCCGCCGAGCCACTTCCTGCAACACGCACCGGCTCAGCAGGAGCTTCGCCCTCCCACCTAGCCCGACCACCAATGGCCGCGAAACGCACGCGAGCTTCGTCGAGCTGCTCGGCCTCCCACACGTCGGCGCGTCGCGCCAAGCCGGCCGCATCGAGCTCGATGAGCACGATCCACAAATTCTCGAACGCTCCGCCCTCGCGCGTGCCGTGCCAGGCGTACTCAAAGAGCACCGCGTGTGCGCCGGTGCGGACGTGATCGACCCTCTCCTGCGTGTCCGGCGCCAACTCGATCTGCGCCTGCATGGTCGAGACCATGGCCGCCGGACCGTGCAGCGTTCCCCAGCCAACGAGGCGGTGATTGTAGCCGACGATGTCTGACGCACAGAGCGCGCACCAGGTGTTCCAATCGCGTGCTGCGAAGGCGCGTAGATAATCGGCGAGCCACTTCGACGCGAGCGGGTGCGCCGTCGCCTCGCCAGCGGCCCAGCACGCGTCGAGCTCGGCGTAAGCGGCGGCGAGGTCGTCGGGGTCGAAGGTGACAACCGCGCTATGGTCGCCACGGTCATCGACCTCGATGATCACGAGCCACTCGATCTCGCTGGGACCGACGTCGCCCTCGGCGCCGCGCCACAGTATCCGGAAGAGCGCCAGTCGCTCGCCGCGGGTGGCAAGGATCCTCGCCCTGTTCCACGACGTCATCTCGGCCATCTGACGGAACGAGGCGAGCCACGTCCGTCCATCGGTTTCGAGCTGTACCATCCGGGTGCGGTCGTCATGGCGAAACCCGGCGGCGAACAGGGCGCCAAAGCCCTCCCAGTCGCGAGCTTCGAGCGCCGCGACGCCGCGCTCCACCACGCGCGTCGCGGCGTTGGCGAAGCGGGCGGGCCACGACCCCTCTTTGATTCTCCCCTTACCATGGGGAGACACAGAGGGGTTCAGTTCAGCGAAGCGCGCGCGCGCTTGGTTGATCTGCTCGACGTCGTAGTTGTCGACGGTTTGCCACCGGCCCTGCGCGTCGCACTCGTATACGGCGAGGAACACGTTCTCGAAGGCGCCGCCGTCGCGCGTGCCGACCTGCGCCATCTGTTCCAGGATGCCGCGCTCGCAGAGGCGGACATGATCGTGGCGGCGGCGCACGTCCGGTGCGAGATCCACGAGCGCTTTCGTGATCTGGTCCGCCGACGTAGAGTCGCTCATCGTCGTGCCCCAGCCGAGGAGGCGGTGATCGCGGAAGACGAAATCGGGAGACCTCGACGCGCTCAGGGCGTCCCAATCCCGGATCGCCATGGCGCGCTCCCTGCCGCGCCACGCTGCGAGATTGCGGGCATGCGCCGCGCCCTCGCCGGCGTCGAAACGCGCGTCGAGCTCGGCGTAGGCGGCGTCGGCGGCATCCTCGTCGAAGAGCACGATGGCGACGATGCGCCCGTCGCCATCGACTTCGTGGAGCACGAGGTGGTCATCCACCGCCAGCGGGCCGCCGCCATGCGCGACTTCGCCCTCGAAGCTGTGCAGGCTGAGCGCGAGACGCTCGCCGCGCGTCGCCCGGAGCTTCGTCGTGAAACGGCTCTTGGGCACATCGAAGAGGACGCGGAACTGCTCTAGCCAGATTTCCCGGCCGCAGGTGTTGTGCAACATGCGGCGCCGCTCGTCGAACACCAGCTCCGGCGCAGCGAGGGCCTCGACGCCAGCCCAGTCGCGCGCGTTGAAAACATCGAAGAGCTTGCGATCCGCGCGCGATGCGGCGTTCTCGAAGCGCTCGTCCTGGGAGGGCGAGGCTTCTGCCGAGCCGCTCCTCTCCACCCACGGCTCGCCAGAAGGCTCGTCCTCCCGCGTGATACCCACCAACGCGTCGAAGCGAGCGAGCGCCTCGGCTTCGCAGCCGGCGTCGAAGTACTCGAAGCTATCGAAGCGGCCATCGTCGCGCATCGACAAGAGCTGGAGGAATATCCTTTCGTAGACACCGCCACTGGCCCGGATGACGCCGACGTTGCCACCGAGGAAGAGGATCGCGTCCGGGCGCAGCGCCAGCACGTCGTGGATGGCGACCTGGAATCGCTCTTCGAGCTCGAACATGGCGCGGAAGTTGGCGCGCATCGCCTCGCCGCCGTGCAGCGTGCCGATGCCAAGGACGCGATGGTCGATGAGCTCGAACTCGTCGGCGACGGTATCGCACCACGCGTCGAGATTCGCCGGCTGCAACACCGAGCCCAGTGTCCGCGCAGCCGCCGCAGCACGGACGCGCTCGCGGTCTTCGGGAAAGAGTTCGGCGTAGCGCTCGTAGAGGCGCGAGACGGCGTCGCCGAGGCGATCGGCGGCGAAGATCTCCTGGCGGCAGACGAGGCCACGCGCGTCGACCTCGGTGACCTCGATCGCCTCGCTCTCGTACGGGCCAACGTCGTAGCGGCCTCGGGTGTCTCCGCTTGCGCCCGTGCGGCGGCGGGTCAAGAGTAAGCGCTCGCCGAGCGTCGCGAGCGACTCGACCTTGTAGTACGGAGCGCTCGATCGGAACAGGCGCTGGAGCGAAGCGATCCCCGCGTCGCCCCCGTACGTCGATCCCGTCGGGTGATAGATCTCCTGGAACTCCTCGTGCATTGCCGCTGCGACCGCACCGAGGTCGCGCGCGGCGAGAGCTGCGTCGAAACGGGCCTTCCACGCGGTCGCCGCGTTCGGCCGCACGCGCCGGTGCGTACCCGAGGGTCTAGGTGAATGGGAGGGCAAGGCTTCCGCCGAGCCTCCTCGCGCATCAAACGGCTCGGCGGAAGCCTCGCCCTCCCTCATCAGGACCAGCTCGTCGACGCGCGCCAGCGCCTCGTCCTCCCGATCGACGGCGAACTGCTCCCAGCGCGCCAGCAAACCATCGGCGTCGAAGACAAACAGTTGGCAGAGATTGCGTTCGAACCGACCACCGCCGACGCGCTCGGTGCCGAAGTGGGTCCAGCGCATCAGGAGCGCGTCGGATCGCAGGGCGATGATGTCGTCGACGCAGACCACGCTGTCGCCCGCGACTTCGAGCAAGGAGCGGAGCACCCGCAGCACGGATTCGGCACCGTACGCGGACTCCAAGCCGATGGGTCGGTGGTCGACGTATTCGACGCCGGGCGCAACCGCTGTGGCGCAGCGATCGATATCAAGCGCTCCTGACACGAAGATGGCGACCGTGCGCGCCGTCGCCGCAGCGCGCTCACGCTCGGGGCCGTCGGGCAGCAGCTCGGCGTAGCGTTCGTAGAGGCGGACGATGGCGTCGCCGAGGTTGTCGGCTGCGAAGACCTCCTGGCGGCAGACGAGGCCGTGCGCGTCGACCTCGGTGACCTCGATCGCCTCGCTCTCGTACGGGCCAACGTCGTAGCGGCCTCGGGTGTCTCCGCTTGCGCCCGTGCGGCGGCGGGTCAGGAGTAAGCGCTCGCCGAGCGTCGCGAGCGACTCGACCTTGTAGTACGAAGCGCGCGATCGGAACAGGCGCTGGAGGGAAGCGATCCCCGCGTCCCTCCCGTAATCGGATCCTGTCGGGTGATCGATCTCTCGCCACTCCTCGTGCATCTCCGCCGCGACCGCATCGAAATCGCGGGCGGCGAGAGCCGCGTCGAAACGGGCCCTCCACGCGGTCGCGGCGTTCGGCCGCACGCGGCGGCCCGGCCACCGGGACTTGCCTGTCTGGGAGGGCGAGGCTTTTGCCGAGCCGCTCCGCCCATCGGACGGCTCGCCGGGAGGCTCGCCCTCCCGCGCGTCGGAGCGTGCGACAGTCGCATCGATGCGCGGAGCCGCGCCGTGCGCGCGCTCGACGAGCAACGTCGCGCCCTTGGCTTCCCACAACTCGATCGCGTGGGCTTCCTCGGCGTTCGCTTCGTCGGCGCGACCGGCCGCGCGCAATGCCACGGCGAGCGCGCTGCGCGCGTTGGCGTGATGCAGCAGCGCATCGGTGGCGGCGGCGATGTCGACGGCGGCGCGCGCGAAGTCGATGGCGGCCGCATGTTCGCCGCGTTGCGCCAGGGCTTCGGCGCGCACGCCGCGCCAAGTGATCGCGGCTTGCAAGTCATCGCCGCCGAGCAACTCGCTCTCATGGCTGAGCGCTTCGGCTTCCGCCGCCCGGCCCTGCGCGAGCAGCGCGCGGCCGAGGAACGCCGCCGCGCGCGCCGCGTCGATGCCGAGCCCATGCGTGCGCAACCCGTCGTACGCGCCGCGCAGGCAACTCTCGGCGGCGACCGCGTCGCCTTCGAGGAGATCGATCAAGCCGGCGAACACGTCGGCTTCGAGCACGCGCTGTGTGATGCCGAGCTCTTCGACCATTTTGCGCGATGACACAATCATGCGCCGCGCCGCCTCGGTGCGTCCGCGCAACGCTTCGAGTACCGCCTGGCAGCGCAGCGCAACCGCCTCGACCGCCGGCGCGCCTTGCGTGATGCGCAGCACGCGCACGACGTCGAGGCAACGTCCGCTGGCGCGGGTCACCGGGCTCGGTCCCCACAGCGCGGCGAGCGGCGCTCCGGCGAGCACCGCGTTCGAGCGCCGCCGATCGTTCGCACGGCGAGCGGCGGCGAGCGCCTTGTCGAGCGCGGCTTCGCAGGCGCCGACCTTGCCGAGGCGTTGCAGCGCCAGCGCGTGTACCGAGTGCGCCTTCGCCTCGCCGGCCGCGTCACCTACAGACACCATCGCGTCAGCCGCCGCCGCGACCGCGTCGGCGGTGGCCTGCAGTGCCTGCGGATCGGTGAGCACGGCGAGCTGGCCGACGAAGCAGGTGTGCCAGGCGCGGAGACGCTGGGGGTTAGGGGTTAGGGGGTTGGGGGTTACGGAAGAATCGGACTTGGCCCTTAACCCCTTAGCCCCGTAACCCCCTAACCCCTTGTCTTCAACGAAGCGAGCCAGTTCTGCGATCGCTTTCGTTGCCGGGCCGACGTCACCGGCGGAGAGCAACGCTTCGCACCAATCGAGCGCCAGGTCGGCGCGCGCCGAGTCCGATTCATCGAGCCGATCAAGGGCGCGGCCGAGCAGGTTGGCTGCTGGCGAGAGATCATCACGCGCCAGCGCGCGCCGGCCCGCAGCGGCGAGATAGCGCGCCGCGCGCTCGCCGAGCGCGCGGCCGTGCGCGGCGATCGGACCCAATTCGCGCAGGTGCTGATGGGCTTGCTCGAAGTGCCAGCCGAGCGTCTCGTCGTGCTCGATCGATTCCCCGACTTTCGTCTCGATCCAATCGGCGAGCCGCGCGTGCAGCTCGGCGCGCGTGCCCTTCAATACGCGACGGTACGCCGCGTCGCGGATCAGCCCGTGATGAAAGCGCAGCGCCGGCTCGCCGAGGAACCAGCCGGTGTCGGACTCGATCACCTCGCTGCGTCGGAGCGATTCGAGCCGCGCGTCGAGGTCGCTGACCTCGCGCGGCAGCAGATGGGCGACCGCGCTGCGCGAAAATTGTCGGCCGACGACGGCGGCGCGCTCTAGTACCGCGCGATCCTCCGGGCGCAGCCGCTCGATGCGGGCGGCGAGCAGCGCGTGAATGGTCGGCGGCATGTCGAGCGCGGCGAGATCGACGGCCGCGGTCCAGTGATCGCCGTCTTGTTTGAGCGCGCCATCGGTCACCAGCATGCGCACCAGCTCCGCGAGAAAAAGCGGGTTGCCTTCGCTGGTGGCGAGCACACGCCCAGCAACCGCCGCGGGCAACGCATCGGCGCCGATCACGTTCGCGGCCAGCCGCGTCGCCGCCGCGGCGTCGAGTCCGCCGAGCGTGATCACATCGGAGACGAGACCGCCCGTCGCCGTCAGCGACGAGCGCGCGTCGCGCAACTCTGGGCGCGCACCGGCGAGTACCAGCAACGGCATCTCCTTGCCCCACTGCACGAGGTGCTCGACGAGATCGAGCAGCAGCGGCTCCGCCCACTGTAAGTCGTCGATGGCAAGCACGACCGGCCGCGTCGTGGTCAACCCGGCGAGGAAGCGGCGGACGACGAAGAAGGTTTCCTCGGGTGACCCTGGCGTGCCAGCGAGCAGCGCGGCGATGCCGTCGGCGATGCGGGCGCGATCGTCACTGGCGGGCAGCGCGGCGGCGATGGCCGCATCGGACCGATCCGACCGATCGGACGGATCGGACAGGTTCGCGCGCAACGCCTTCGCGATCGGCGCGAACGTCGCGCCACCGGCGGACTCGCACTGCGCGGTCAACACCGTGGCGCCGTCGCCCAGGCGGCGGGCGAGTTCCTCGATCAAGCGCGATTTGCCCAGCCCGGGCGAGCCGAGCACCACAGCGAGGCGCGCGCGGCGTTCCGCAACCGCCGCGTCGTAGACCGCCAACACGCGCCGCAGCTCGTCGTCGCGTCCCACGAAGGCGATGGCGGCGGCCGCCGCGGGCCGTTCGAGCGAGAGCACGCGATACGCCGCCATCGTCTCGGTGCGCCCCTTGAGCGCGAACACCCCGGCGGGGGCCAGTGTCACCAACTCACTAACCAGCCGTCGCGTTGCTTCACCGATGATCACCTCGCCGGCGCGCGCTTCTTGCTGCAAGCGCGCCGCGACGTTGGCCGGATCGCCGACGACGTCGGTGTTGTCGGCGCTGACGACGACCTCGCCGGTGTTGATGCCGACGCGTACTGATAGGGGGTTAGGGGTTAGGGCTTGGGGGTTAGGGCTTGGGGAAAGCGGCTGATCCCCTAGCCCCTTAACCGCCTCCACGATCGCGACGCCGGCGCGCACGGCGCGGATGGCATCGTCCTCGGCGACGCGCGGGACACCGAAGGCGGCCATGACGCCATCGCCGAGCAACTTCACCACCGTACCGCCGTGGGCTTCGATGGCGCCGCGCAGCGCGCGGTAGTAACGATCCATCAAGCGGCGCACCGATTCCGCGTCGAGCCGTTCGTGCAGCGACGTCGAGCCGACGAGATCGGCGAAGATGATCGTGACTACCTTGCGTGCTTCGGAAATGGGATTGGGGGTTAGGGGAAGAGGGGAACTGCCTACTGCCGTCTGCCTACTGCCTACTAGCGCCGCGCCACAGCCATTGCAGAAGCGCGACCCCGGCGGGTTGTCGGCCGCGCAGCTAGGGCAGCGCGCCGCGAGCGCGGCGCCGCAAGCGTTGCAGAAGCGTGCCGCCTCGGGATTGGCGTGATCGCAACTCGCACAGTTCATCGGGACACTCAGTCGCGGCCGAGTATGCGGTTGGTCGCGAACGATGTCCACCGCGACGCCGGGCCGCTACTTCGCCAACGACTCCAGCTTCTGTTCGTACAGTGTCCAGTTCGCTGTCACCAAGCCGCGATCGAAGAGATGCAAGGCCGCAAGCGTCTGCTCGGCCTTCTGGTGCAGGAGGACGCCGAACACTGGCAAGGCGAGCAGGAGTAACATCGCCATCAGCGCGGCTCCGCCGGAGAGCAGCGCGAGCAGCGCGAAACCCGCACCGATGGCGCAGGCGAGCGCGATCGTGCGAAACCAGAACACGTAGTGCCAGCAGCGATGGAGATGGTCGCGGATCGCTCCCCAGTGGGCTTGCTCGTAGAAGACGAGTTCGTAGACTTGATAGGCAACGTCACCGGCGTTCGACCGACCGGTGAGATTGCCGCGCTCGATGATCGCCGCCAGCGACGCCCGCTGCGGATTGCGGAAGCCATTGCCGTCGCCTTCGAAACGCCAGCGCACCGATTGGTGCAACAACAAACCAACCACCGGCGCAAGAGGCAGCCACACGCCCACCGACGGCTCGATGTGCCAGGCGTGCAAGAACAGCGCGAGCGGCGCGGCGACGATCAGTCCCGGCAGTGTCCACCAGGCGAGGTCGCGCATCACTTGGCACGCGGCAGGCCGAGCACACGCTCGGCGACGATGTTGCGCTGCACCTCGGAGCTGCCGGCCGCGATCGTGCGGCCGCGCGAGTAGAGGAACAAGTACGGGAACTCGCCGTCGAGCGGCGCGCGCGGCGAACCCTTGAGCAGTTGCGCGAACGGTCCTTCGATCGTCAGCGCGGTTTCCAACTGACGCTGATACATCTCGCTCCAAAAGAGTTTCTCGATCGAGCCTTCCGGACCGGGCGCACCGCCGCGTAGGGTTCTCGTCAAACTGCGATAGGCGGTGTACTTGATCGTGTCGCTCTCGATGATCGCTTGCGCGACCTGCTGGCGAATCAGCGGATCGCTCAGCGCCGGCCGGCCGTTGCGCTGCCAGGTGCGCGCGAACGCCAACATGTCGTTGAGCGCGACGCGCGATTGGAGCTGCCGGCTGAAGGTCAGCGTCGCTCGCTCGTGCATCAGCGTCGTGATCGCGATCTCCCAACCGCCGTTGATCTGCCCGATCACGTTGGCGCGCGGCACCCGCACATCCTCGAAGAATACTTCATTGAACTCTTCGTCGGCGTTGATCTGCTTGAGCGGGCGCACGGTGATGCCGGGGCTGTGCATGTCGGCGAGCAGAAACGTGATGCCGCGATGCTTGGGCGCGTCGGGATCGGTGCGCACCAGTAGCATGCACCAGTCGGCGTAACGCGCCCAACTGGTCCACACCTTCTGACCGTTGACGACGAAGTCGTCGCCGTCGAGCACGGCGCGGGTTTTCAACGCGGCCAAATCGGAGCCGGCATTGGGCTCCGAAAATCCCTGACACCAAATTTCATCCGCCGCCAACAGCGGCTTGAGATAGCGACGCTTCTGCGCGTCGGTGCCGTGCGCCATCAGCACCGGTCCGCCCATCGTGAGGCCGGCAAGATTGACGAGCTGCGGCGTGCGCGCGCGCGCCATTTCTTCTTGAAAGATGATCTGTTCGATCAGCGTCGCGCCGCGGCCGCCGTATTCTTTGGGCCAGGCGATGCCGCACCAACCCGCGTCGTAGAGTTTGCGCTGCCAGGCTTTGCCGTACGCCGCGCGCTCGCTCATCGACTCGGGTTCAGGACCCGGCGCGTTGGCTTCCAGCCAGCTCCGCAACTCGGTGCGGAACTGTTCTTCCTGCGGTGAGTAGGAGAGATCCATGCGCGCTATTTCGCCCGCGCGTGGTGGCGAGTCAAGGACGACGGGCAGTGGTGGCACCGGCATCTTGCCGGTGTGCCGCGATCCATTGCGCGGCGCGCTGACCGCTGAGGACGGCGCTTTCGATCGTTGGCGGTAAGCCGGTCTGCGTCCAATCTCCAGCAAGAAGGAAGTTCGATATCGCCGTCTCCATCGGTGGACGCGCGCGCTCGGCATCCGGCGTGATGGAGATGGTCGCGTGCTTCTCCTTCACTACCACCGAGCGCAGCAACTGCGCCGCGCGCGCGCCGGGGAGCAACGCGCCGATGTCGGCGACCACGGTGTCAGCGATCCGCGTCGACTCCCATGCCGCCACCTCGCGGCCCGCGCTGATCACCGCGCTGACACACTGCCGATCATTGCCGCTGCGATGGCCGTTGCCCGACGCGGTGAGCTTGCTGCGGTTGAAGACGAACTGTGTGGTCGTGCCGAGCAATCCGATGAAGTCGCGCTGCATCACCGCGCGATCGAACCACAGATGCGTCGAGACGATCGGCGACGATTCGAAATCGGCGATGTCGCGCAACGCACCCGGCGCGAACAGTCGCAATGCCTGTGGTGGCACCGTACTGATGACCGCGTCGGCCTCGATCTCCTGCCCATCACGCAGACGAACGGCCGTCACCCGACCCTGCTCGATGCGCAGCTTGGCGATAGCCGCCCTCACTTCAACGCGGCCGCCGCGCGCTTCGATGAAGCGCCGCGCGTCGTCGACGTAGAGATCGCTCAGCCCGACGCGCGGCAGTACGAACTGCGAGCCGCTGCGCGAGCCGAAGAAGGCGCGGGCCAATACTTCGGCAAACGGCGCGGCCGCCGCACGATCGGGCGTTTCGTTCAGCGTCGCGATCGCTACCGGGTACCAGAAACTTGTGCGAGCATTCGCCGATTGCCCCAGCGCGATCAACAACTGTTCGACAGTCAGCTCAGCTAGCCGCGGATCGCGCCGCTGCCGCATCGCCATCAGCCACATACCGCCGAGCAATGCGCGCAGGCGCTCGGCGCGGCTCAGCAAGCCGTACCCCAACACTCCGCCTAGCATGTGCAACGGACTCGGCAGCGCCGTCGCGGCGATCACGCCGGCACCACGGCGCGCATCGATCATCTCGACGCGCAGATTCGGCTGGCGCACCACCTTGTCGAGCGCGCCGATGCGATCGAGAAACGCGAGTGTGTGTGTGTAACACCCCATCAGCGCGTGCTGGCCGTTGTCGACCACCTCGCCGCTGTCATCGTCACGAAAGGAATACGCCCGACCGCCGAGGCGAGCCCGGGCTTCGAGCACGGTAACCGGCACACCGCGCGCGGCCAGTTCGACGCCGGCCGCCAAGCCGGCGAAGCCGCCGCCGATGATTGCAACCGATTTCACAACGAGAGAGCGGCGAGCTGCGAGCGGCCCCATGCGGCCAAAGCAAGCGTGACCTTTTGATAGCGCGGCAACGTGACCTTGGGACCGAAGACGTCGAAGTGGCGAGCTTCGATGCGCGTGAGCAGGTGTTCGTAGATCAACCGCATCGCCTCGGCAGGCGCCAGCGAGCCGCGGTCCTCCGGCGCGAGCGCGCCGCGCGCACGCAGATAGTAGGCGCGGGCGCGGCCGCATTCGAAGGCCATCAAGGCCCCAGCGCGCGTCGAATAGTGGCGGCCGAGCAAGTCTGCTTCGTTGCAATCAAAGTGGCGCAGATCTTCCAGCGGCAGATAGATCCGCCCGCGCTGGCCGTCCTCCATCACATCGCGCAGGATGTTGGTGAGCTGAAACGCCACGCCGAGATCGACCGCGTATTCGCGCGCGCTCGGCTGCGTGTAGCCAAAGATTTCGATGCACAGCAACCCAACAGTGGACGCGACCAGATAGCAGTACTCATACAATTGATCGAAGGTCGCGTAGCGACGACGGGTGAGATCCATCTCGACGCCGCGAATCAGGTCGAGAAAATGCTCGCGGTGCAGCGGCAAGCGCCGAACGCTGTCAGCCAGCGCGCGACTGATCGGATGGGTCGGCTCGCCGTCGTAGACCCGCGCCACTTCATCGCGCCAGCGCGCCAGCAACGCCGCCGGATCGCGGCGACCGGCATCATCGGCGATGTCGTCCACAAAGCGGCAGAACGCATACACCGCGTACAACGCCTCGCGCCGGGCAGGCGGCAGCAAGCGGAAGGCATAGAAGAAATTGCTCGAACTGCGCCGAGTGACGGCTTGGCAGTAGTCGTACGCTTCGCGCAGCGACGGATCGTGGCGGTCGTTCATGTCGGGTCACTCCGAATGGCTGGCCGAGTCGCGGGCGGCGCATGTGTCGCTCCTACGCCGGACCAGAACGCCCGCAGCACGAGCCCACCCTTCGTCCATTTCGCGACGGTGGGTCGCTGCCGCAGCACGTCGTAGTCGAGCGCCGCAATCGCCCGCAGAATCGCCAGGCCACCCCAAGCAAACAAGCGCACTTCACGCGCGAGCCGTCGATCGACGCGCATCGCCAGTTCCAAACCGTTCGTAAGCGAGTCGGTGGCGCGCTCGACTTCGAACCGCATGAGCCTACGGAAGTTCTCGGTAGCGACACCGCGGCGAAGATCATCCGCGCTGCAACCGAAACGTTCGAGGTCTTCGCGTGGGAAGTAAACTCGACTCCGCGCGGCGTCGGCAGCCACGTCTTGCCAGAAGTTCGCGAGCTGCAACCCGGTGCAAATCTGATCGGCGAGCCGCTGGCGCTCGGGATCGCGATAGCCAAACAAGTAGAGGATCAGGCGGCCAACGGGATCGGCGGAGCAACGGCAGTACTCGCGCAATGAAACAAAGGTGTCGAAGCGATGAAATTTGACATCCGTCGTGAACGCACGCAACAGGTCGCGGAACGGATCAATGGGCAGCGCGAATGCCGCCATCGTGTGCTCCAGCGCGATGAATACCGGATGCTCGGTGGCGCGACCGACCGCGCACTCCTCCAACGCCGCACTCCACGCGCGCAAGGCAGCGATCCGTTCGGGCGCAGTGAGCGTCCCCTCATCCGCGATGTCGTCGGCTGTACGCGCGAACGCATAGATCGCCGCGATGTGCCGCCGCAGCGGCTTGGGAAGCAACCACGAGCCGACCGTGAAATTCTCGTAGTGCGAGGTCGCGATCTGCCAACAGTGACGATACGCCGCGTTAATTGCCGCCGCATCGTGCGCCGCCGCATCGTGGCGGGTAGCGTGAGTCGCAATCTGTGGCGAAGCGTTCGTCATTGCGCGAGCGATCCGGTTCGTTCGTACAGCCGCTTGTCCTCGCGGACACCGGCGAAGCGGCAGAAGTTCGCGCGCGACTCTACGGGCAAGTCAGCGCCGGCACCGTCGCGGCCGAACGCTTCGTACTCGTCAACCGTGAGCGTACGGCGCGCGGCAAGCAAATCCGCAACGCCGATACCGGCCGCTACCTTTGCACTGCCAGCGACGCACTGGCCGCTAAAGAACTCCGCACAACATCCGGAACCGTAGGAGAACAGACCGAGCGAGCGGCCTTCGAGAGCGCGGCCCTGCTGTTCCGCGAGCCATGCCAGGCAGAGGTACAACGATGCGGTGTAGGTGTTGCCGACCACGCGCGCCGCGCCGAGCGTGGGCTCGACGAGCGTGCGGTACGATTGTTCGGCGGCCGGCCCGAGATCCGCCGGGTTGCGCCCCGCCGCGCGCCATTCGCCTTCGATCAGACGCAGGTGCGCCTTGTACGCCATCTTCGGAAAGGGTGTGTGGTACAGCAGCGCGGCAAATTCTTCGGAGAGCGCGCCGCTCGGTGTCGAGTGGCCGTTTCGATAATCGGCAACGGCGCCATCGAGCGCATTGAGATAGCAGTCGACCGAGAACTTGCCGTCGACCAACGCCTCGCGACGATCGAGTGGCCGCCAGAAGTCATACACGTTGCTGGCGAACACGCCACTGATCGGATCGAGCGCGAGCAACCGCGGCTGTTCGCTGACCACCACGGCGACCGCGCCCGCCCCTTGCGTGAACTCGGCGCTCGAATGGAGGTCGTAACGCGCGATGTCGGTGGCCACCACCAAGGCCTTGCGCCCACGCGCCGCCCCCGAGCGAATCCAATCCGCCGCGATCATCACCCCCGCCGTGCCGCTGTAGCAGGCGTGCTTGAGCTCGAGGGTGCGGCAGTTCGCCGTCACGCCGAGCAGTTCGTGCAAGAAGATACTCGCCGGCTTGGCGTGATCGACGCCGGTTTCAGTCGCCACCAACAGCAGCCCGATCTCGTCGGGGCTTATGTGCCCTTGCGCGATAGCGCGTGCCGCCGCGTTGGCACCCAGCGTGACCGCATCTTCCCACGGCGGCGCAACGGCCATCTGCTGCGCGCCGATGCCGATGTGAAGTTTTTCGACCGGTACGCCGCGCGCCGCCGCAAGCTGATCGAGTGGCAGCACGTACTCGGGCACGTAGACCCCGAGCTGGTCAATTCCAACTGGTCCAACTGGTCCAACTAGCGCCATCATCCCAACCCCCACACTTCCGGACCCTCGGGTACCACTTCGATCGCGCTGCGCGGCACCAAGCGCGCGCGCTTGCTACGGCGATCGCGCATGACCTGATCTCCGTTGCTGTTGCCGCCGTCGGCCATGCGCGCGCGGGCTTGGCCGAGCGCCATCAGCGGAAAATAGTTCCGATACATGTCGTAGCGCAGGTAGAAGTGCCGCGGGAATCCGGTGCCGGTGAACTGCTCTTCCGGCCACGTGCCGTCGGGTTGCTGCTGCTCGACGAGGTACGCAATGCCGCGCTGTACCTCGACGCTCAGCCCGTCCTCGCCGGCGAGCAGACCAAGCATCGCCCACGCCGTTTGCGACGGCGTCGATTCGCCCTGCCCTGCCGCGCGCTCGTCTGCGTACGAGTGCAGCGACTCGCCCCAACCGCCGTCGGCGTTCTGATGCGCTTTCAGCCATTCCACGGCGCGCCGAACGTGGGGCGCGTTCGGCTTCTCGCCGATGGCGCGCAAGCCCGCCAACACCGACCACGTGCCGTAGATGAAGTTGGCGCCCCAGCGGCCCCACCACGAGCCGTCCGGCCGCTGCGTGCGCAGCACAAACGCATGCGCACGACGCGCGCGCTCGAAGCGCAGGTCGTAGCCGCAGTTGCCCATCAGTTCGAGCAGGCGACCGGTGAGGTCTTCAGTCGGTGGATCGATCATCGCCTCCATGTCGGCGAACGGAATCTGGTTGAGGAACTCGGCGTTGTTGTCGGTATCGAAGGCGCCGAAGCCGCCGTTGCGGCTCTGCATGCCGAGCGTCCAGTTGAGGCCAAAGGCGATCGCGCGCTGCTTGCGCGCGGCGTTGATGCCACTGATTCGCTGCAGCGCCATCAGAATCACAGCGGAGTCGTCGACGTCGGGATACCAATCGTTGGCGAACTCGAACGCCCATCCGCCCGCGTCGAGCTTCGGATTGCAAACGCTCCAATCGCCGGGCTTGAAGATCTGATTGGCGATCAACCAGTCGGCTGCACGCACCAGCGCCGGATGATCCGAGTCGGTGCCGGAATCGAGCAACGCCTTCGCCGCCAGCGCCGTGTCCCATGTCGGCGACACGCAGGGTTGAAACAATAGCTGGCCGTCTCGCTCGACGAGGAAGTCATCGATCGCCTGCACGCCGTTGGCGATTGCCGGATGATCGTCTGGATAGCCGAGTGCGCGCAATGCCATCACCGAGTTGATCATCGCCGGCTGGATGCCGCCCCAGCCACCGTTGACGTCTTGGTGCGACACGATCCAGCGTTCAGCCGCCTGCAGCGCGCGGGCGCGCAGCGGCTTCCACGGACTGCGCCCAACAAACTTCAGCGCGCGGTCGACGGCCAGGAAGAAATTTCGCCAAGTGAACCAGTCGCCACTGGCGGGGAACCCGAGCGCAGTGCGCGTCGGCGGCGCCGTCCACAATTCGCTGACACCGGCGTCGGGCTCGATCGCGATCGACGGCGACTGCGCCATCAGCACAGTGAGCGGCACCACCGTCCCACGGGCCCAACTCGACAGCGCGTAGATATTGATCGGAAACCACGCCGGCAGCAGCACGAGCTCGACCGGCATCGCCGGCAGGCCCCACCGGGGGAACTGTCCGAAGTATGCGAGGAAGATGCGCGTGAAGATGCCCGCCTGCGCCAAGCCGCCGTGGGCCAGGATGAACTCGCGAGCCCGCCGGAATGGCGCGTCGTCGGCAGAATGTCCGGTCAACTTGAGCGCGAAGTACGCTTCGATGGTGTTGCTGAGATGTCCCGGGCCGCCGCGATAGAGCGACCAGCTACCATCACACGCTTGGGTCGCGTGCAGACGATCGACGATGCGCCGCTCACTCGCCGGGCGCCGACCCATGAAGCGATTGAAGATGATGTACTGCGCGTCCATGCTGGCGTTGGCTTCGAGCGGCGCGTGCCAAAAGCCTTCCGGCCGTTGCTCGCGCAAAAGGTAATCGCGACTGCGCCGGATCGCGCCGTCGAGCCGGCCGCGCGCCGGCTCACGCGCGAGCAACGGCGCCGCATTCAGTGATCGTTCCGTTCCCACATGCATCATGCTGTCCCTCAACTCCCCGTGTAGCTTCGTCTGTAATGTCGGTCGAAAACGCGCGCCAGCCGGCCTTGGCAAACGCCCGGACCAATTGCTCGCGACCGTCCGGGCATAGGCAGATCACTGCGCCACCACCGCCACCGCCGGTCAGCTTCGCCCCCAATGCACCGTGCGCACGCGCCAGGGCTACCATCTGTTCGAGTTCATTCGTCGAGACCTCGAGCGCGTGCAGCAGGCCGTGGTTGGTATTCATCAACGTGCCCAGTTCGATGAGATCGCCACGTCCGATGGCCTGCTCCGCGTCGGTCACGAGCCAGTCGATCTCGTCGAACAGCGACTCGTAGCTCTGCGGCGCCGCGTGCCAGCGCGTGCGCAGGGCGGCCACGGCGCGGCGCGTCTCGCGCGGCGCACGCCCAAGAGCGACGACGAGCGGAAGTGGGCGTGCCGCCCGCAGCAGCCATACCTCCGGGATGTCGCCGCGGCGTCGGAAGGCGATCAACCCGCCGTACGCCACCACGCAGTTGTCGATGCCCGACGGCGTACCGTGAAAGATCGTTTCGATCTCGAAAGCCAGCGCGCTCAGTTGTGTGATCGCGATTGGACGCTCGATGCGCGCCGCTAGTGCGCGAATGAGAGCGACACTCAGCGCGGCGGAACTTCCGAGTCCAGCGGCACGCGGCAGGTTCGATTCAACGCGGACGGTAAAGCCGTCATCCGCGCCGCCAGTCATTTGGAGCGCGCGAGCGAGCGCGGGTGCCAAGCGCGGGTCGTCCTCGTTCTCGAAGTGCGCCGGCCCGATCGAGGGAATCAGCGTGACGACCACACGCGGTGTGATCGCTGCGGCGATCGCGCTACGCCCGTACACGACGGCGTGCTCGCCGAGCAGGATGACCTTGCCGGGCGCTGACGCGCGCGGAGTAGTCGCGAGCGGAGTACTCGATGGATCAGCAATTGATGTCTCGGGCGACACGGCGCGCCTCGTCTTCAAGTGCTCGCCAGCAGTCGGTCGCTCAAGCCGAACGAATCAAGAATCTCGCGCGCCTTGCTGATCTTGATCTCACCGCACGCGATCAAGTGTTCAATCACCCGGCCAACCAGCGCCTCGGGCGCTCCGGCAGCGATCGCCACACCGCGAGCGTGCAGCGCCATGTGGCCGCGCTGGATCCCGTCGGTGACCAACGCGCGAATCGCGGCGAGATTCTGACCTAAACCCACGGCCGCCATCACCGCGGCCAATTCACGCGCCGAGTTGACTCCGAGCAACTTGAGCGACAGCTGCACGCGCGGGTTGAGTTGGAGATTGCCGCCCACGATGCCGACCGCGAGCGGCAGCTCGATTGCGCCAGCGAGCGCGTCGCCATCGATGCGCCACTGACTGAGCGGGCGATACTGCCCGCTGCGCGCGGCATACGCGTGCGCGCCGGCTTCAATGCCGCGCCAGTCATTGCCGGTGGCGATCGCGAGTGCGTCGATCCCGTTCATGATGCCCTTGTTGTGCGTGGTCGCTCGATACGGATCGGCATCGGCGAAGGCCCACGCTTCCATCAATCGTTCGGCGACTTCGCGCCCGCCATACTCACCGTCGGCCAGCAGCTCGAAGGGAATGCGCGCGGAGGCGCGTGCCAAGCGCTGATCGGCCAAGTTGGACAGAATCCGCATCCGCGCTTGCCCACCGGTGACGTCTTCGAGCAATGGCGCGAGCGCCTCGGCCATCGAGTTGACCGCGTTCGCACCCATCGCGTCGCCGACGTCGACGAGCAGGTGGACCACCAGCATCGGCCCGCACGCGGTATCGGGTAGCGGACGCACTTCGATGGCGTGGGCACCGCCGCCGCGCCGTTGCATGTTCGGGTGCACGGCGTTGGCCGCGGCGAGCAGCCGCGAAGTTGCCTGCTGTACGCGTGGCACGGACGCGTTCAGGTCCGGAACGTTCACCAATTGGATTTGGCCGATCATCAGCGACGGGGCGGCGTCGGCGGTGAATCCACCGGCATCGCGCACCAGACGCGCGGCGAAGCTGGCGGCGGCGACCACCGACGGCTCTTCGACCGCCATCGGCACGATGTAGTCGCGCCCGTTGATGAGAAAGTTGAGGCCGACGCCGAGTGGGAGGCCGAGCACGCTGACGGCGTTCTCCACCATGTGATCCGCGACATCGAAGGGCAGCGCCGTCGTCGCTTCCAGTTCCGCAAGGTCCGCTGCGCTCAAATCTAGGCGCTCACTCAAGTGCGCCAGACGCTCGCGACGCGATAGGCGGTAGAAGCCGGCGATTCGTGACCCCTGTCCGCGCGGCTGCATCGTTCGCTCGGTCATCCCTTCCCACCTCCACTCTCCACCGCCAACCACGCCTTGATGCGTTCACCGAGCACCAGCGGCTGACAGCTCAGGTCGGCGAGCGTGCGCGATCCGGTCAGCAGCATCGCCGTCTTGAGTCCATTGATGAGTTCGTCCACCCGGAGCGTGGCCGCATCGATGCCGCCATCGCGATAGGCCCGGTAGAGCGGCAGCGCCGCGCCGCACACGCGCGCGCCGAGCGCGAGGGCTTTGGCGATTTCCAAGCCGCTGCGGATTCCGCCGCTGGCGATCAACTCGAGACCGCAGCCACGCAGCATCGCTAGCGACGCGGCGGTGGGAATCCCCCACTCCGCAAATTCTTCGCCGAGCTGACGACTGCGGGCGTTGCCCCGCAGCGTTTCGACTCGTACCCACGATGTACCGCCCGCGCCAGAGACATCAACGTGGCGCACGCCAACGCCGCGCAGCCGCTCACCGACGGTGCGGGAGATGCCACACCCGGTCTCCTTCGCGATCACCGGTACAGTTAGATCGGCACATAACCGCGCGAGCGTTCGATACCCGTCGCGAAAGCCGCGATCGCCTTCGGGCTGGATGAGTTCTTGCGCCGGGTTGAGGTGGACGCAGAGCGCGTCGGCTCTGACGGCCGTGATCAACTGCTGCACCTCGGCGCTCGATTGTTCGCTCGCTTGCCCGATACCGATGTTGGCGAGCAAAAGGGTCGTCGGTGCAAACTCACGGACGGCAAACGTGTCGGCGGTAGCCGGATCTCGCTGCATCACCCGCTGGCTGCCAAGGCCGAAACCGATGCCGCAGCGTTCGGCGACCGTGGCGAGGTCACGGTTGACGGCAAACCCTTCGGCGGTTCCGCCGGTCATACCGGTGATGACGAACGGCGCACGCAGCCGCTTGCCGAGAAACTCGACGCTGATGTCGAGATCATCGAGCGCAAGCTCGGGCAGCGCGTTGTGCAGCAGCTCAACGTCCTCGAACAGCGTCGTCTTGCCGCGATACTCGACGTCCTCGTGCTGACAGAGTTCGAGGTGCGAGTTCTTGCGAGCGCGCAACACGGCCCCGACCTTGTCTCTAGAGGCGGGCAACGCGCACTCCTTCCTGATCGAGATCGAGTGCAAGCGGCGTGATGCCAGCCGCTTGCCAGGCGGCGCGAATGCGCGCGGCCGTGTCGCGGCTTTGCGTAAACGCAATGCCGCAGTCGCCGCCGCCCGCACCGGAGACTTTGGCCGCAGCGCCCTCGTTGCGCGCGATCGTCACCAGTTGGCGAAGAGCCGGTGTGAGTATCGGGAGGCCTAGCTCTCCACCCAAACGATCGAGGGATTCGCCTGCACAGTTGAGCGCGACCAACGAGAGCAAGCCCAGTGCGAGCGAATCGCGGAACAGTTCCACGCACGCCTGACTCTCTTGCACGAACGCGCTCCGGTGAGCCGCGTGGCCATTGCGCGCGGTCAGATAGCGTTGAATCAGATCCGTGGTCGCCGCAGACTCGCCGGTCCAGCCGGCCAACAGCATCGCGGCATCTGGCAACTTCAACCGGCGCACCAGCGGCACTTGATCGCCCTGCGGTTGCACATGGAGCGTACCGCCGTAACAACTGGCTGCGACGTCGGCGCCGCTACCCATCCCGGCTTGCGCAGCGCGGTGCGCCCGCCAGGCGAGCGCGAACACCTCCGCCGGGTCGGGGTCGCGGTCAACAATCGCCAGCAGCGCACCGACAGTGGCGGCGGTAATCGCCGCGCTGCTGCCCAGGCCGATCTTCGTGCCCGCGTGACTGGCCTGAGAACTGATCACATCTATCGCCAACCCAGTACGCGACAACTGCGGCACTGCACGCGCAGCGGCACCGTAGGCCGCCAAGACGAAGCGCAACGGTCCACGAATTGGTGGTGACTGCGCCTCAGGGAAATCGAGCGTGAGCCCGAGATCAGCGGCCGCGATGCGAACCCGGGCAGAGGGGCTGCGGCTGACGCGCACCTCGGCGTAGCGATTCACCGCGCTGACAATCGCTGGGCAACCGTCGAGCACTGCGTACTCGCCGAGCAGAACGAGTTTTCCCGGAGCGCGGGCCACGATACGCTGGCTCATGACATCTCCAGCAGCTCGGCACCGCCCCCCGGTTCGGAAAGCAGAGTGCGTAACACGCCGGTGACGCGTCCGAGCGCATCGCCGACAATGTCTCGTTGGTTGAAGGGGCAGAGCACTTTGACCTGCGGCCCGGCGTCGATAGTGAAGTACGCTTCGATGCCTTCGTCGCGCAGACGCCAAACCCGCTGCATCACCGCGACCGTGGCAGGCGTCCAGTACAGCAGCGGCGGGATACTGGCCATCGCCACTCCGTGCATCTTGAGACAGTTGTGCTCGGCGGCCAGACCAACGCAACGCAGATCGCGATTGCCGATGCCGTCGCGGATCGCATCGAGGTCCGCTTCGTGCGATTCCAGCCAGGTCGGGAAAAATGGCGACTCCTTGACCGCGCGGGCCATGCCTTCGCGCGAGCCCACCCGCTTCTGACCTTCGTCGGTAATCGCGACCACGATACCGATCTGCCACGCAGCCGCGGACGCGATCTGGATCGCATAGGAGTCTTGTCCGTCGCTCGATTCACCAGCAAGCCACTCAACATAGCCACCGTGAATCGAGCGAGCGGCGGATCCGGAACCGCGGCGGGCGAGCGCTGACAGATCGCGATCGCTCAGCGATAGACCCGCCGCACGACTGGTCGACAACGCCAGCGCCGCAAACGTCGACGCCGACGACGCCAGCCCGGCGGCAATTGGGAAGTTGCTCTCGATCTCGATCTCGGCCTTGGCCGAGCAATCCGTAACCTGTCGCACGATATCAATGAAGGCACTGATACGCCGACTTTGCGTTTGATCCGCCGCGGCCCGGTTCACAAAAATCCGGTCGGCTTGCAATCGGGGATGGAAAGACGTCCGGGCCGTGCTCGAGAGCCCGGCCAGCGTCACCGAGATGCTGCCGGTATAAGGAAGATTGAGGGCCTCGATTCGCTTGCCCCAGTACTTCGCCAACGCAACGTTGGAATTTGCTCTGGCTACGGCTTCTTTCACGTTCTTAACCGCTCGGTCAAGCGCCTAATGGAGTCCAGCCCATCCGCCTCAGCATGTGATCACCCAACCCTGACCGAGTGGTCAGCCATCTACAGACCCCCGACCCTGATGTCAAGTCACTCGTCGCCGGATCGGAGCGTTACATCCGCGGTCAGTTCTCTCGATCCGCCATGCCGATAACCTGGCGTACCGGCCCGATCGTTCCGATCGGTCGGTGCGTCGCTTGCCGAGAGCGGGCATGCCACGTGCAGTGTGGCTTGAGTGGCAGGAAGACGAATGGGCGAAACTAGAACTAGCGGTGAAATCAGACTCCTGAAGTTTCTGGTGCAGTGCGGGCTCGTCACGCCGCAAGTGGCCCGCGACGCCGAACTGGCGGCGACCACCGACAAAAAGTCGGTGATCGAATGGCTCGCGCAAAACCGGATCCTCAACGAAGAGGACGTAGCCCATCTGCTCGCCGAGAAGCTCCACATCCCATATGTCAATCTCGCGGCGGTTGCGCTGGACCCGACCGTCCTCGAACTCGTTCGGGAAGAACTCGCGACGCGCCACAGCGTTGTCCCGTTGCGCGCCGGCGGCAACACGCTGATCCTCGCAACCGCGAACCCGCTAGACTGCGATGCGATTCGAGCCATTGAATTCGCCACCGGGCGGCGCGCCCAGCTTGAAGTCGCGACGACCACCGCGATCCGCGATGCGCTCGAACACGCCTATCATCTCGAAACCGCGCTCGACGCGTATCTCAAACTGGTACCGGACGAGAGCGAACAGTTACCGATGGCCGAACTATCCGACGAAAACACTGACGTAAAGAGTCTGCTGCACGGCACCACGCTGCCGCCGATCATCAAGCTGTTCAACTTGATTCTGCTCGAGGGCGTTCGCACCGGCGCGAGCGACATCCACGTCGAGCCGGGGGTATCGGCCGTGCAGGTCCGCTACCGCACGAACGGCCTACTGGAAGAATCCTTCAAGCTGCCGAAGTGGGTACAAGCTCCCCTCATCGCTCGTTGCAAGGTGATGGCCGCCCTCGACATCACCGAACGCCGCGTCCCGCAGGACGGGCGCATTCGCCTGCGCTTTCACGACGCGATGCTCGACCTACGGGTTTCCAGCTTGCCGACGCAGTTCGGCGAGAAGCTGACCATGCGAATCCTTGATGGCGGTGCCACGACGGTCGGATTAGACAAACTCAACCTATCGCCGCGCGACCTCAAGTGCATCAGCCAAGCGATTGCCCGCCCAGAGGGCCTCATTCTCGTCACCGGGCCGACGGGCAGCGGCAAGAGCACTACACTCTACAGCATGGTCATGGCGATCCTTTCGCCCACACGCAACATCGTGACGATCGAGAACCCGATCGAATATCAGATCCGCGGCGTGAACCAGGTCGAAATCAATGAGAAGCAGGGCCTCACCTTCGCCGGTGCGCTGCGATCCATTTTGCGACAGGATCCTGACGTGATCCTGCTCGGCGAGATCCGCGATCGCGAGACCGCCGAGATCGCCTTGCGTGCCGCGCAGACGGGTCACCTCGTGCTCAGCACACTGCACACCAACGACGCCGTGGCGACGGTTTCACGCGTACTCGATCTCGGCATCGAACCGTATATGGTGGCCTCGTCGCTCCATCTCATCGTCGCGCAGCGCTTGGTGCGGCGCAATTGCCCGCACTGTATCGAGCCCTACGATCCCGATCCGCAGGCGCTGCGGGCGCTCGAGATCGACCCGCACGGGAAAACCTTCCGTCGCGGTCGCGGCTGTGCGGCCTGTCGCCAGTCCGGCTTCGCCGGGCGGATGGCGATTCTGCAGATCATGCCTATCACTCCGGCGCTCGCTAAACTGATCGAATCCAAGGCACCCGATAGCGCGATTCGTTCGCAGACCCATGAAGACGGAACGCGCTCGCTCCATGAAGATGCGGCGATGAAAGTGTGCGAGGGGCTCACCACGGCGGAAGAGGTACTGCGCGTCGTCGATGTGCCGAACGAAGAGTCGCGTTGCCCGAGTTGCGCCCACACGGTGGAGCAAACCTTCACCGTGTGTCCCCACTGTGGAACGCCCCTGCACTCGAACTGCGGTGGCTGCGGCTTGAAGTTGCAAAAGGAGTGGCAGATCTGTCCGTACTGCGGCGCTGGCGTCAAGCCGCCCGCAGTAGCAATCGCCGCCGCTCCTGCTCCGATCGTCGCCGCCCCGGTATCAACCACCTCAGCAGCACCGACCAACGCACCACCGAACCGCACGACGCGCGATACCGCCCCCACAATCTACCGCGCGCTCGTCGTCGACGATCAGCCCGACATGCGCCGACTGATTACGTTCACCCTCGAAAACAGCGGCCTGCCCATTAGCGTCGTCGCTGCTGCAAGTGGCGCGGAAGCGCTCGATCGCGCGCAAGAAACCCCGCCCGATCTCATCCTGCTCGACATCATGATGCCCGAGATGGACGGCTTCCAGGTCTGCGAGCACTTGCGCAATACCGTACGCACGGCGTTCATCCCCATCCTCATGCTCACCGCGCTCGACGACCCCGGCAATCGCGCGCGCGGGTTCCTCGCCGGCACCGACGACTACATCGGCAAACCGTTCGCGCGCGCCGAATTGCTCGCCCGGGTGCGCCGCTTGCTGCAACGCACGTACGGCCTCGCCGCCGATACACCCGCGAACGCTCCTCACGCTGAGGGCGAAGACGCCAACCCGATGCGCCTGTCCGCATGATCTCGAACGCCGCACGTATCCTCCCGCTCGCCCTCGACGCCCCCACCGACGACGTCGTCGTTCTTGATGAGTTGCTGCATCAGGTTGATGGCGATGTTGCGCTGCTCCGCGAACTGATCGCGCTATTCCTTGCCTCCTACCCCGAGCGACTCGCACGGCTCGACGCGGCCCTTGCGGACCGCGACGCGCCCGCGCTCGAACTCGTCGCTCATTCGCTGCGTGGCTCGGCTTACAATTTTTGCGCGGTGGCGGCCGCCGCGGCGGCGGCGCGCCTCGAAATCATCGCCTGCTCCGGCAATCTCACTCGCGCCGATGAGGCCGCCGCCGGCGCGAAGTATGAATACGATCGGCTCGCCGACGCCTTGAGAGCCATCACATAAGACCACGCGACGCATCACCATCGCCATCTGAGACCGGCGACAGAGGAGAGTCCATCGTGAACCTGACTATCGACAGAGATCTTGCCCTTGCACGAGTGGAGGGCGATGTGGAGTTGCTGCAAGACTTGGCGCAGATCTTTCTGGGAGAGCTGCCTCAACTCACCGATCGGTTGCGAACCGGGCTCGCCTGCGACGACGGCAAAGCGGTGCAGCATGCGGCTCACGCACTGAAGGGTTCGGCTGGGAACTTTGCCGCCACCGCCGTCTTCGAGTTGGCGAAGCAACTGGAGGCCATGGGCCGCGACGGCGACCTCAGCGAAGCCCCGATAACGTACGAGGCCCTCGAAGCGGAACTCGACCGGCTCAAGAACGCTCTGACCGATCTCGCCTGAATCCTCACGGTCATCGAAACGTCGCTGCACTGCGACGCCGGCTGCGCGCCGTGCGCCCCACCCCTCACTCTACACAATTCGCTGCGGGCGCCGCCCACCACCATCGGCGTGCACGGCGGCATCACATGGTCGGTCATCCGGGTTTCGGCGACAACGCAACTCCCCCCGCGCCGCCAAGCCGTCTCGCAGCCAACCACGCGCCCGCCTTCACGCTGGCACACAGGCCGCATGCTCTGCGGTGTGGCAACGACCACACCTTCGACCGATGAATGATCTGACACACGACCCAGCGGAGACCGAGGCCTTCCTCGACGAAGCGGACGAATCGCTGCGGCTGCTCGAACGGAATCTGCTCGCGCTGGAAGCGGCACCCGATGACGCGGAAGCGGTGAACGCCGCCTTCCGCGCCGCGCACACGATCAAGGGCAACAGCGCGATGATGGGCTTCGAAGACATCGCCACCTTCACGCACGCCGTCGAAGGCGTGCTGACCTGCCTGCGGGATCGGCGGCTGCCCTACGCCCGCGCGACGATGGATACATTATTGGGCTCTCTCGATGTTCTGCGCAATTTGCTTGGCGTCGTTCGCGGCGGCGCAACGGTACCCGCCACCCGCGACGCCTTGCTCGCCCGGCTCAGCGCGCTGGTCACACCGGCCGCCACGCCCTCCGCGGCGCCGTCTGCGAGCCTCGTGGTCGAGGGACCCGAACGTTCCGCCAGCATCGCCAGCGAGCCCGAAGCCGGATCGATCCGGGTGGCCACCGACAAGGTCGATCAGCTCGTCAACCTGGCGGGCGAACTCGCCATCACCCAATCGATGGTGGCTCAACTCGTCGCCACGTTCAGTACGGACAAGCTGCCCCTCCTCCGCCAGGCCGTCACCACCATGGAGCAGAGCGCGCGCGAACTCCAAGAGCGCGTGATGGGCATCCGCATGCTCCCGCTGCGCGGCGTCTTCGATCGCTTGCCGCGGGTAGTACGCGATCTCGCACACCAGTGCGGCAAACAGATCACGCTCGAGGTCACCGGCGAAGAGACCGAGATCGACAAAGTCCTCAGCGAAAAGATAGCCGACCCGTTGATCCATCTGGTGCGCAACGCAATCGACCACGGCATCGAAACGCCCGCGGTTCGACGCGAACAGCACAAAGCGGACAGCGGCCGGCTCACGCTTTGCGCCCATCAACAAGGCGGCCGCATCTTCATCGAGGTGGCGGACGACGGGCGCGGACTCGATCGCGACCGCATCCTCGCACGCGCGCGGGCCGCCGGGCTGGTGGCCGCGGGCGATGTGCTCAGCGACGACGATGTCTACCAGTTCATCTTCCACCCCGGACTCTCCACCGCCGAGGCCATCACCGCGGTGTCGGGGCGCGGGGTCGGCATGGATGTCGTCAAGCGCAACATCGCCGCGCTCGGCGGATACATCACCACGACTACCCAGCCAGGACACGGAACGTGCTTCCGCATCAGCCTGCCGCTGACGCTCGCCATGCTCGACGGGCAATTGCTGCAGGTGGGCGAACATGTCTACGTGCTCCCGCTGGGCAACATCGCCGAGTCCCTGCGGCCGCAGCGGGCGAATCTGCAACGTCTTCTCGGCGAAGGCGAAGTGGTACGGGTGCGCGGCCATGTGTTGCCGATTCTGCGCTTGCACCAGCTCTTCGATGTCCTTCCCGACACCACCGAGCTGACCGACGGACTCTTGGTCATCGCCGAAGCCGAGCGCGTCAAAGTCGCATTGTTCGTCGACCGTTTGCTGGAGCAGCAACAGATCGTCATCAAGCGATTGGACACCAACCTCGGTCGCGTCGACGGTATGGCCGGCGCAACCATTCTTGGGGATGGCCGCGTGGCTTTGATCCTCGACGTAGCAGGACTGATGACGCTCAGTCGGCGCCCCACCCGGTCGGCTCAAACGGCCGCCGGGCTTCCCATCGCGATGCACTCACCCAAACTGCAGCAGGAGCCCTTATGCGCACCGGAATCGGCAATCTGAGAATCCGCACCAAACTGTTGGGGTTGATCGGCATCTTGCTGCTCGGCTTCACCGGCTTTGGCGTGTTCGGGCGCCAAGTCTTGAGCACGGTCGCCGTCAACGGCCCCGTCTACCGCAGCGTAGTGCAGGGGCATGAACTCATCGCGGACGTCGCGCCGCCATTCGCCACCTTGCTCCCGTCCTATCTGATCGTCTTGCAGATGCTAGACGAGTCCGATCGGCCCACGCTGGACGATCTCGTCCAGCGCGGCCAGCAACTCCGCGAGCTGTACGAGGCCCGCCAGCACTTCTGGCTCTCGCAACTCCCCGACGGGGCGCTCAAGGACCTGTTGGCCGTGAAGGCGCACGTCCCGGCCATGCGCTTCTTCGATGCGCGTGACCGCGACTTCATTCCGGCGGTGCTGGGGGGCAACATCGCGCAGGCCGCCGTCGTGCTCCACACCACCCTCGATCCCGCCTACGAAGAGCAGCGCGCCGCCGTCGATGACATCGTCAAGCAGGGGCGCGCAATCAATGCCACCACCGAACAATGGGCGGCCGACTTTGTCCGCACGCGCGAATCAGCGTTCGCAATCATCGGCCTCGTACTCTTGCTGCTCGTGTCGCTCTCCGGCGTGGCGATCGCAGCCTCGATCTCGCGGCCGGTGAACCGAGCGATTGGCGTCATGAAGCGTACTGCGGAGGGGGATCTGACCCAGCGCTGGCACGTCACGACGACCGATGACATCGGAGAGCTCGCGCGTTGGTTCAATGTAGCGCTTGACCGGATCGACGGACTGGTCGCGCAGGTGCGGCACACCGCGACAGCGGTAGCCGAGGCCGCGCAACAATTGGCGGGCGCCTCGGCCCATCTTTCCAGCGGCTGCCAGGAGCAGGCCTCCAGTCTCGAGGAGACCGCCGCGTCGCTGGAGGAGATTACCGGCACCGTGAAGCAGAGTGCGGATAACGCGAGGCAAGTCACGCAGCTGGCGGCGGGCGCGCGCGAGAGCGCCGAGCGCGGCGGCGACGTCGTGAGCGCCGCGGTGGCATCGATCAAAGACATCGCGGTCTCGGCGGCGCGCATCGCCGAGATCATCAGCGTGGTCGACGAGATCGCCTTTCAGACCAACTTGCTCGCACTCAATGCCGCGGTCGAGGCCGCGCGGGCCGGCGAACACGGCCGCGGCTTCGCCGTCGTCGCCACCGAAGTGCGCAACCTCGCGCAACGCAGCTCATTGGCCGCCAAGGAAATCAAAGGCCTCATCCACGACTCGTCGCAACGCGTCGCGACCGGCTCGGAACTGGTGAACCAATCGGGACAGACTCTGCGCGCCTTGGTCAGCTCGGTCCAACAAGTCAGCGACCTGATTGCGGACATCGCCGCCGCGGCGCAAGAGCAAGCCGCCGGCATCACCCAAGTCAACACCGCCGTGACGCAGATGGATCAGGTCGTACAAGCCACCGCAGCGCAGACCGAAGAGTTGTCAGCGACGGCGCAATCGCTCGCCAGCCAAGCCGTCGAGGTCGAAACGCTCGTCAACCAGTTCCGCGTCTCGGCTGAACCGCCCAACGTGTGCACAGCCACCGACGATCCTGGGGTGAACAGTCACGTGTCGTTCAGGGCCGCGGGTGGCGTACCCATGGCACTCCCTCCACCGCCGTCCCCCGTTTGGCTGTCTGCCCAGGCTCACAATGTCCGCGTCGTGCGCGCGGGCAACGGAAAGCCCATCACACTCCATCACCGGACAGCAACTTAGTCCGCTTGCACGCGCGGTACGGCGACCCTACGGAGGTCACAGTGCTCAGTGCCATTCGCGCCCGCACCATCACGCATCGACGGCCTGCCCGTTTGCTGCTTTGCCGTCGGCTTTCTCCTCGACCACCCGCCGGCCAGCGGGTCCTCCGACAAACGTACGATGCCAATCGGATCGCGATCGATCACGTGCTGAAGATGGCCGCCACGCGCAACAGCCTTGACGAAGGGGACGCCGGCGGTTTCATCCGCGAGCGGACGTACGGCCTGATTGGGCTGGGCGTCACGAGCACACAGGTCACCTTCGGATTCGCTTCCCTCATCGCGCATGGAACTACGAGACCGATGCGTCATGCCGCCGAGGGCGGTGGTAGTGTCGTCGCGGCGACGCAACGACTCGCCGCCGCGACGAACGCGCTCCCGCGGGGCATCGGCGCCTCCGGCGGGCCCGGCGGTAAGCGAAGCGACCGGAGCCCCAGCGGGCAGGACGAAGCCTCCGCACCATATGACGGCATGGCGACGTGCTAGCACGCAGGAGATCCGCATGAACGTACAAGAACCCCCCGCCACTGCGCCACGCCAGCACCTCACATTCACGTTGGCGGAGCAGACGTACGGGATCGACATCCTCAACGTGCAGGAAATCAAGGGCTGGGCTGCACTCACGGCGATTCCGAACACCCCGCCCTTCCTCAAGGGCGTGATGAATCTGCGCGGCACCATCATCCCAGTGATCGATCTGCGCGTGAAATTCGGCCTGCCGGCCATCGCACCGACGCGCTATGCAGTCATCATCGTCGCCACCGTCGGAACACGCACCACAGGCTTGCTAGTCGACGGCGTGTCGGACGTTCTGGACTTCCGGGCCACCGAGATGCAGCCGCCGCCCGATCTCGGCGGCTACGTCGATGTCCGCTTCATCCGCGGGGTCGCCTGTGTCGAGGACCAGGTTATCACCCTGTTGGATATCTCCTGTCTGGTGGGCGACGACCTAGCCGCCATGGACCGGCCACCGGCGCAGATCGCGCGCGCCGTGTGAGGCGCAACGGAACCCGATGAACGCGGCCCTCGGCGATCGTGAGTTCGGCCTCTTGCGCGACCTCATCAAAATGCACAGCGGGATCGCGCTCAACGAGTGCAAGCGGCCGCTGCTGCAGGCACGCCTCGCGAAGCGGCTCCGACAGCTCGGCTTGCAGAGTTACCGCGAGTACTACGACTACCTCGTTCAACACGATCCCGGCGCCCAGGAGCGCGATCGCTTCATCAACGCGCTGACCACCAACACGACCGCGTTCTTCCGCGAGCCGCATCACTTCGACTACCTCGTGCACCAGTGGCTGCCGACCTTGCGCGCCCGTATGCTCCGCGGCGGCGCGCCCACGTTGCGGATCTGGAGCAGCGCCTGCTCGACGGGTGAGGAAGCGTACTCGCTTGCCATCACGCTGACCGAAGCGCTGCAACCGTTGCCGCGCTGGGACATTCACGTCCTGGCTTCCGACATCGACACCGAAGCACTGGCCACGGGGCGGGCCGGCGTCTATCCCGCCGCGAGCATCGACCCGGTTCCCGAGCCGTTGCGCCAGCGCTACTTCCAAACCGGCACGGGTGCCTCGACAGGGCTCGTACGAGTGGTACCTCGGATTCAACAGCTGGTCACCTTCACGCGCATTAATCTGCTCAGCGCGGCCTGGCCGGTCTTGTCGCGCTTTGATTGCATCTTCTGCCGCAACGTCATCATCTATTTCGACGCGCCGACGAAGCAGCAGGTGTTGAACCGACTGGCGACCGCGCTGCAACGCGATGGCCTGCTCGTGCTCGGCCACTCCGAGAGTCTGCTCGGCCGCGGCTTACGTTTCCACCACCTCGGGCACACGATCTATCAGGCGAACGATCCGCACCGTTGCACGACATGACGCAGCCCCGCCGACCGGAACGGATTCTCTTCATCGGGCAGGTCCACGCCTGTGCGAGCCCGCTCCTCCTGCGCACGCTCCTCGGCTCGTGTGTCGCCGTGTGCCTGTTCGATCCGGTCGCGCGCGTGGGCGGCATGAATCATTTCGCCCTGCCCAACGGACCCGATCGGCGCACGCACACCGACCGGGCGCGCTTCGGATTGCCAGCGATGATCGAACTCCTCGGTGCGCTGATGGCGGCCGGCGCTGTGCGCCACCGCCTGCTGGCGACCATCATCGGCGGTGGGCACTTGCTCTCGACGCCCGACTTCGCCAACGACTTGCCGCGGAGAAACATCGATTTCGCGCGACGATTCCTGGCGCGCGAGCGCATCGCGATCGTGGCTGAGGATGTCGGCGGGCACTACCCCCGCCAAGTCCGCTTTCACACCGATACCGGCGTCGTTGTCGTCACGCGCGGGCGCACGAGCGCTGGGTCGCGTGGCGGCCTGCGTCGAGTGCTAGTAGCGGCACTGGCCGCACCCGACACGGCTGGGGACAGGCACTGAGGCCCCACATCATGGCTCCGCGGGTTCGCGTTTTGATCGTCGACTCCTCTCCCTTCGTCCGCCAGGAACTTGCGCGCGCGCTGGCGCAAGACCCTGGCATTGATGTCGTCGGGACCGCCGCCGACGCGGACTTCGCGCGACGCAAGATGCAGTCGCTCAAACCGGACGTGGTCACGCTCGACCTCGCGATGCCGGATAGCGATGGCCTGGCCTTCTTGGCCCAAGTCACGCGCGATCCATCGCGGCCGATCGTCGTCGTGTCGGCGCGCAGCGAACCGGACGGAGAGACCGCGCGGCGGGCGCTGGAGCTCGGGGCGTACGCGGTCGTCAGCAAACCGCCTCAGGATCTCCGCACTCACCTCGGCGCCCTGACCGCGGACCTGCGTGAGACGATCGTAGCCGCGGCACGCACGCGCGCCCGCTTTCGTGCGCTGGCACGCGGGGCGGCAACCGCGCCACACCTGAAGGCCGACGACCTGGTCATCGCCATCGGTGTGTCAACCGGTGGACCGTTGGCGTTACAGACGGTGTTGGCGGCGCTGTCATCGTACACCCCCGGCATCGTCATCGTGCAGCACATGCCCGAACGCTACACGCGCGGACTCGCCGCACGACTAAATTGCGAGTGCGCGCTGGGCGTCCGGCAGGCCGTGGACGGTGATCCGATCGAGCCCGGCGTCGCTCTGGTGGCTCCTGGCGATCATCACCTGCAGATCACGCGCGACGGTGCGAGCCTGGGCGTACGAGTCGTTGACCAGCCCGCGGTGAACCACCATCGGCCCTCGGTCGACGTCCTCTTTCACTCGGTGGCGACACACGCCGGCGCCAACGCGCTGGGAATTATTATGACTGGGATGGGTGCCGACGGTGCAGCCGGCCTGCTCGCGATGAAGCAGGCTGGCGCCTTCACCATCGCGCAAGACGAGGCCAGTTCCATCGTCTTCGGCATGCCCAAGGAGGCCATCGGGCTCGGTGCCGTCGATCGCATCGTCCCGCTCGATCGCATCGCCACCGAAGTTGCGGCCTGGCACGCACGGCAGCGCCCACTCAAGGAGACCCATGAACACGATTCTGATTGTCGATGACTCCGCGCTCATGCGCCGCCTGCTCCGGCGGATGCTGGAGCCGCGCGGCTACGCGGTCGTCGATGCCAGCGATGGTGCCGGAGCGCAGCGCGGGTTCGCATCGGAGCATCCCGACTTGGTGTTGCTCGATCTCAACCTCGAGGCCGAGTCGGGTCTCGATGTGCTCGCGCAACTGCGCGACCTCGACAGCAACGTCCGCGTGATCATCGTGACCGCCGATACCGAAGAATCCACTCGCATCGCCATCGAGCAGGGCGGCGCCCGCTTGCTGCTCAAACCGTTCGAGCCCGCAACCGTCGCCGCCGCCGTCGCCGCGGCGCTCGCCGACCCGCCGCGATCCTACGGCAGCAACCCCAGCAACCGCCAGCAGGGAATCGCGGCCAGGATTGCGAGCAGGTAGATCAGCCCGTAGCTCCACGCCAGCAGCCGCACTTGCCCGTGCGAAAAGGCGCGCTCTTTGGTGCCGAAGTAGAGCGCCAGATAGTACGTACTCTGATACGGCAAGAACCACACCGCCACGGTTGTGCAGAGGACCAGCGTGATCGCCAACGGATTGATGCCCGCATGCGCGGCGATCGGCACCACCGTGATCGTCAACAGCGACACCAACGGGAAACTTGGCAACACGAAGCGCGCCGCGTAAATTACCAGCGCCATGACCAATAAGAACTGGGTGGGATGCTGGGTCATCGGCTCCAACAGCGGCGCCAGCAGCCCGATCGTCCACCGGTCGACCCCGACCGCCTGCACCACCGGCGTCAGCCCGAGTACGGCCCCCAGATAGAAAAGAAAGTCCCAATAGATCCCGGCGCGAAAAGTGGCGCGGTCGAGCAAGTTCGCTGTCAGCAACACCGCGAGGCCGGTCATCGCCACCCACGCGGCGTCGACACCATGGTATGGTCCGGTGATCCAGCCGAGCATCGCGCCGATGAGCACCAACCCGTTGACGATCTCGGCGCGTGATGCTGGGCCGAGCGCTTCGATCTGGGTTTCGATCAGGCCACGTGAGATCGTCGGTTGGAACTCCGGCGGGAACAGAAACATGGTCACGGCGAACCCGACGGCAAACGTCACCACCGCCAACGGCAACGCCGCCAACGCCCAACTGCCCCAGGTGATCTGGAAGCGCATGGCGGCCGGCAGCAGACCCCACGCGAGCAAATTCTCCGCCGCGCCGGTGAGAAAAAACGGGCTCATTTGTCCGAAGCCCAGCACGGCAGCCATTGCCAGGCCCGCCGAGCCGCTGCTGCGCCTGCCGTACCCGAGCGACTCCGACTGCGCCAAAATGATCGGCCCGGCGATGGCGACACCGGAAGTGACATCGGGAATCGCCGACGTGATCGCCGTGCCGCTCAGCGCCAAGCCAAGAGCTTGGCCGCGATAGGTCAGCGGGAAGCGCTGCAACACGCGCAAGGCAAGGCGAAACAACAAGCCGGAACTTTGTAGCGATGCCGCGATGCCAAGCACGCCGATGATGAGAAAGAACGGCGGGGTAGTGAAGCCTGACACAGCGACCTCGGGCGGCACCACCCGGAGCAGAATCCAGCCGATGATCATGCCGAGCCCGACCACGTAGTCGGGCAGCACGTCGAACGCCCAGAACACCACCGCCCACGCCAACAGCGCGAGCATGTGCATCCCGCTGGACGATAACCCGGCTGGCGGTGGCGCCACCCACAAGGCGACGCCCGCCGCGACACCCAGCACCGCCCCGAACCACCACAAGGCGCGCGCCGACTGGAAGCGATCCGCCACTCGTTGACGAAACGAAGTAGCCACCGCTTCCGTCGCCGCGGGCCGCAGCGTACGCTCCATGCGCTCGACCAGTGTCGGCAATAGTTCCGCGATCACGTGCTCGGGCAAACGACTGACCCAACCCTGCAGCAGATCGAAGCGATTGCTCGCGATTAACTCCTCGGTATGAGCCGCCAACAGTTCCGCTGCCGCCCGCCAATCACCAGCATCGAGCAGGTGCGAAATCGCCGGCTCGCGACGCCCCGCGGTACGATACAGCGCCGCCGCGCGGCGGTGCTGCTCGCGCACGCCGTCGGCACCCACTTCGGCCGTCACGTTCGCCAGCAAGAACTCGCGCACCGCTTCGAGATAGCTCACCACACCATCGAGGCGGGCGACCAATCCGCCCTGCGCCTCGATCGCGTTGAGTTCGGCCGCGGCATCGGTACTCCCGAGCAGATCGTGAATGATGGGCGGGTCCAGCGTAGTCAGGACCGCCGTGCCCATGAGGAACGCGCGCCGCGCTGGCGATTGCGCCCGCAACAGGACTTCCATCTGGCTCGCAAACGCGGATTGCACTTTTGAGAGTTCTTGATTGCCGCGGTACAGCCGGTCGCTGATCACCTCGGTGAAGTGCAGGATCAACCACGGGTTCTCTTCGATCAGCGCGTCGAACTTGTCCTTGGCCAACCGCCACACGACCACGTGATCACGCGCGACCACCGTCGCCGTGCGTGGCCGATCGGAGAACAGCGCGCGCTCGCCAAACCAGTCACTCGGACCGCTAACCGCCACCAGCTCACGCTGATCACCGCCGCGGTTGACGAGCACTTCGACGCTGCCGGACTTGATGATGTAAAAGTCGCGCGCTTCGTCCCCCTCGTAACACAACACCGTACCGGGCGGATGCGACTCCTCGCGCAAATCAGCGATGATCTTCGCGAAGCTGCCCGGCGGCAACTCAGCGAAGATCGGAATCCGCCGCAGCACGGTAGCGAGTGAATCCATGGCGCGGGCTATCTACCACAGCCCGGTCAAAGAGGAAGCAAAGCGCGGGATCCGAATCGGCTACGCGGGGAGCGGAGCTGACGGTTTCACTCTTCGCGCAAGGCGACCGCCGGATCGAGACGGGCGGCTCTCAACGCCGGAACAATCCCAGCGATCACGCCCACCCCGACGAGCATCGCGAACGACAGCAGCGCCAATCCCGGCGGCAGCGTCACCTTCGGCATCAGAAACTCGGCGCGCTGCGATAGGCTGCGTAACACACCCAGACCGAAGATGATGCTGCCGCCGAGACCGATGCCCACGGTCCCTGCACTGACGGTGACGAGGACGGTCTCACAGAGAATCTGCACGATGATGGCGCGCGGCGTGGCGCCTAGCGCCTTGCGCAGCCCCAACTCGCGCGTGCGCTCCGCCACCGCCACCAACATGATGTTCATCACCCCCACCCCGCCGGCGATCAGCGTCAACACGCCACAGGCAGTGAGAAAGATCTGCAGGGCGAAGCCGATCACTTCGGTCAGCTTCAGTGCGTCGGCGATATTGAAGAAACCGAGCGCCTCCTCGTCGGTCGCCTTGAAGTAGTGGTGGCGCCCGAGGGTCGTGCGTACCCGCGCGATCGAGGTCACGCCTTCCGGCCGTGTGCGCGGCTCGTAGATCACGTAGCCGATTTTGTCGCTGCCGGTGAATAGGGTCTGCGCCGTCGAGATCGGCATGAGCACCTGCTCGTCGTCGCGCGGACCCATGTTGACCATCTGCTCACCTTTCGGCACCGACACGCCGACAATGCGAAACGGATGGCCGTCCAAACGCACGGCACGGCCGAGACCGGACTGCCGGCCGAACAGGCGCCGCTCCACCGTCGCCCCGATCACCAGCACCCTTCGGCGCGCCGCCACGTCGGCCTCGGTAATGAAGCGGCCGCGTCCGACTTGAAAGTTACGGATGCTCGCCGCCGCCGGCCCGACCCCGTACGTCCACACCACTTTGATGTGGGCGCCGCCCTTGAGCACGCGCGCGCCACTCCACATTTCCGGCGCCACGTGCTCGACCAATGGCGATGCGATCAGCCGCGGCGGATCGTCCACGTCGAGCTCGACACGGCGGGCGTTGCGATTGCCGCCACCGGGCTTTGGCACCACACCGGGAAACACATAGACCACCTTGCGGCCGATCGCCTCCATCTTCTCGCGATAGTGTTCACGGTTGCTGTTGCCGACCGCGGTCAGGGCGACGAATAAGGCGATGCCCCACACGATGCCCGAACCGGTGAGCAGCACCCGCAACCAATGGACGCGAATATTCCGCAGCGCCTCGGCGCACAGATCCCGCAGCATCATTCCGCTCGCAACGATTCGGCCGGGTCCACCCGCGCGGCGCGCCAGGCCGGACCACTGCCCGAAAGCACCCCCACCAGCGTGGTGACCACCAGCGCCAACCCCACTACCTGGGGCACGATCACCGGTACCGGCACCACGTCGCGCGGCAGGGTCCCCAAGAGGACACAGCCGCCGAGCCCCAGCGCCAACCCGGTGAAGCCGCCGAGCAACGTGATGACCAAGGTCTCGATGAGAAACTGTCCGACGACGTGCCGTCGCAACGCGCCAACGGCGAGCCGCAGGCCGATCTCCCGCCGCCGTTCGTTCACCGACACCAACATCATGTTCATGACGCCAATGCCGCCGATGGCTAGCGTGCCGATCGCCAACACGATGAGAAACACCTGCAGTCCGGCGAACACCGAATCGAAGCCGGACAGAATGTCGACCATGCTGGCGATGAAGACCGCCTCCTCGTCGGCCGGCGACACGTGCAGCCGCCGCGCGAGAATCGTGCGCACTTCACGCTTCACCACTTCGTTCAGGCGACGCTCGGTCGGCCGCGTCATCAGCAGATCGACGTGCTCGCGCCCGGTCATCGTCATCGCGGTGGTGATCGGAATCCAAATCTGCTCGTCGATCTCGGTGCGATTGCGGCTAAGCTGCGTGCCGACGCGGTCGAGTAGGCCGACGATCTCAAAGCTCTGCCCATCCATGCTGACGCGCGCGCCAACTGCCGGCCGCGGGCCGAGCAGCCGCTCGCGCGCGGTCTGTCCAATCACCGCCACGCGGCGTTGGTAGCGAATATCGTCAGGCAGAATGAATCGTCCCGCCGCGAGCGTGGAGTCGCGCAGCGCTTGCGTCGTCGGCTCGACCCCGCGCACATCCACCGACCGTCCTGCCGCCGCTCCGCGCACGTACGTCCATTCTAGCACTTCCGCGCTCACCACTTCGGCATGGCGTGCCGAGGTGCGTACCGCTTGGACGTCGGCGAGCTTGAAGTTAAGCGTGCGCCGCTCTTCGGCGGGCGAGAGATCCTCGCCGACGCGGCCGGGAAATACGTACACGAGGTTCTTGCCAATCTTCTGCATGCCGCGATCGACCATGCCGTGGACGCCGACTCCCCAACCCACCAACAACACCACCGAGGCGGTTCCCCAGACGATGCCGAACATCGTCAACGCCGCCCACCGGCGGTGCAACCGCATGGTGGTCAGCGCTTGTCTGATGATGGCGAGAAGCATCACCCCATCCGCTACGATGGCACCGGCATCTTGTCTGTGTCCACCGGCAAGATACCGGTGCCACCCGATATCCGTTCGCCTATCTTGGACTGGGCCTCGTCGCGTTCTACAGCGCCATCACGCAAGCGCAGAATGCGCGTGACGCGTTCGCCGATGCGCGGGTCGTGCGTCACGACGATCACGGTCTGGCCGTCGCGATTGAGCGTCTCGATGATGTCCATGATGGCGTCGCCGGTGGCGGTGTCGAGCGCGCCGGTCGGTTCGTCGGCAAGAATCAGTGACGGGCGATTGATCAAGGCGCGCGCAATCGCCACGCGTTGCCGCTCGCCCCCGGACAGCTCGGTCGGTCGATGCGCGGCGCGGTCGGCGAGTCCGACGCGGTCGAGCAGTGCCAGCGACCGCTCGCGGCGTTCGTGCCGGCCGACGCGACGGTAGAGCAGCGGCAACTCGACGTTCTCCAGCGCGGTCAGGCGCGGCAAGAGGTTGAAGGCTTGGAAGATGAATCCAATCTGCTCGCCGCGCAGCGTCGCCAAGCCGACATCGTCAATCTGATCGACGCGTTGACCGGCGAACTCATACGTCCCGGAAGTTGCACGCGACAAGCAGCCCAGAACGTCCATTAGCGTCGTCTTGCCTGATCCCGACGGACCCATGACCCCAACGTACTCGCCGGGCGCGATGTCGAGGTCGACTTGCGTGAGCGCGCGCACCGCAGCCTCGCCCATGTCGTAGATCTTGGTGACGTTACGGAGCCTGATCAGCGGTCGTGCAGAGCTCACAAGACCATCCTGCTGCAACTTGCCCTACTGCAACTTGATCACCTCGCCTTCCGCGAGGCCGTCGAGGATCTCGACGCGATCGGCGCGCGAAATTCCAAGTCGCACCGTTCGCCGTGTCAAGCGCGCTGGCGAGGCATGTTCGACGACCTCAACGACCAGATCGTTGCCCTCGTAGAGCAAGGCGGCCTCGGGCACGACCAGCGCGCTGTCGTGCACCTCGGCAACGATGTCGGCATCGCCCGACATCCGCGGCCACAGCGCGTCGACGCCGTCGAGCACCGTCACCTCGACTTTGAACGACGTGACGTTCTCCTTGCGATCGCCGAGCGACGCGATCTTGCGCACACGGCCAGGGAAAATGCGCTCCGGGTACGTTTCGGTGCGAATGCGCGCGGGCATGCCGATCCGCACTTGCGCGATCTCGTTCTCATCGACAGTGCCGAGCAGGTGCATTTGCGACGTGTCAGCGATCGTCATCACCACCGTGCCGCCGGTGACCGATGCCACCGAGGCAACGGCGGCGCCGGGATTCAGCTCGCGCCGTAGCACTAGTCCATCAATGGGCGCGGTGATGGTCGCGTACGCGAGTTCCTGCTCGAGCCGTTCGAGTGTGGCGCCGGCGCGATCGAGACGCGCATCGGCTCGCGCGTGGTCGGCACGGCTGCGGTCGGTGACATCAGCCGACTCGACGCCGCGATGGAACAGATCTTCCTTGCGGCGCAGCTCGACGCCGGCCTGATCACGTTCAACTTGCGCTTCGTGAACGACGGCGCGTGCCTCGCGCACGGCGGCTTCCAAGGTTTCACGGTCGATCTCCGCGATCACTTGCCCCGCCGTCACACGATCACCGGCGTCGACGTGGAAACGCTCGACGATGCCGCTGACCTTAGCCCGCACCTCGACCAGATGCTCGGGTTCGATCGTGCCGGAGGCGACGACCACTCGCTCGATCGTACCGCGTTCGACGGTCGCGGTTTTGCCGATCTCGGGACCACGCCCGCGCACACGCGCAACGACCAACGCCCCGATCAAGGCGAGGACGACGACGGCCAGTCCGATGAGAACTCTACGTCGCATCACCCTGCCGGGACTGTACTGCGGATGGAGGGGAGTCGTCGAGAAGCATCACACAAGGGTGGGATGCAGGCGGGATGCCAGCCACGGTTTCGGCTCCCGCACCGCCGCCGACCTCACGCGACGCATACCACCGACTGCAACGGGTGCAGCCAGAGCGATGCGGTGCCTCAAACCGCGCAGGCCGCAGCCAGGCTGGACAGCGCGACACCCCGGCGGGCTTGACGGATCGGATGGCGATCCATGCCGTTGGTGCAGTACACAAAGGAGATACCGCTGTCCGGATCGGCCCACGCGATTTGACCACCGGCACCGTTGTGCCCGAACGAATATTCGGACCCATTGTGACCAAATCCACGATACGTGCGGTCGGCGTCGCCAGCAATCATCAGCCCAAGGGCCCGGTGAACTCGCTTGCCGAACAGCGGATCGGTCAGGTCGCCGGTGCGCACTCGCAACCCTTGCCGCACCGTGTCGGCCTTCCAGATCCGTTCGTCATCGCCGCGCAGCGCGGCCAGCAAGGCTTGATAGAATAGCGCGAGATCGGCGGCGGTCATCGTGCCGCCGCCACCGGGATTGCCGGCTTCGCGCGCGCGCGGATCGTTGAACCCCTGCAGCGCGTCTTCGGTAACCTCGGTGACGGGAAGTTCCGGCCAACCGAGCGCCTTCATTTCGTCCGCCGTCGGCAGCGCGCCGACGTGCTGAATGTCCGCCAGCCGTCGGTGCAGCGCCGGGGGCAAGCCGACGTACAAATCGCGCAACCCTAGCGGCTCGGCAATGCGCGTGCGCACGAATTCGCGGAAGTCGACGCCGGTGCGTTGTTCGATGATCGCAGCGATCACCCACATGCTCGAAGTCGGATGATACTCGAAGCGCGATCCCGGCTCCCAATTCAACCGCCAGCGGGCGAAGCGTTCGCGCCGTTTGGCGCGATCGTTCCATTCGGACATCGGGAAGGGCGCCAGTGGAAAGCCGGAGGTGTGGGTGAACAACTGCTCGACGGTGATGACGTCTTTTCCGTTGCTACCGAACTCGGGAAGAATGTCCGCCACCCGCTCGGTGACATCGAGCTTGCCCTCTTGGATGAGAAGCCATCCGGCGGTCGACGTCAGCGCCTTGGTGCACGAGAAGACGACGTACAATGTATCTTTTGTCGCGTCCGCCGCGCGGCCTTCGTGAGTCACGGCGCCGATGGTCCGCATCGCTGCCACCCGGCCGCGGCGCGCGATCGCGAGCTGCATGGACGGCAGCAAGCCGTCGCGCACCTCGCGCTCGGCGCGGGTGAACAAGGCTTTGAGTTTCTCCGGATCGATTCCAACCTGCACGGGAGACTCCGCGAAATGTGTGAGGTCTGCCATGTGCGCACCATAGCGCGAGCGCCGAACAAGTTTCCAGTGGTCTCTGGTTCGTGGTTCATGGTTTCTGACTTCTGACTCCTGATTCCTGACTTCTGAATTCCGTCTCCAAATCGATTGCATCGGCCTCGGCACATAGGCTATCGCCACACTCACGGAAACTCCCGAACGATGGCTTCCCCTGGCGAACGACTCCACCTCCTGTACGAAATCAATCGACGGCTGACGACGTTCGCCGCGCTTGATGAGCTCATGCGCTACGCGACCCGGCGGACGCGGGAGCTGTTCAACGCCGAGGGCTGTGCGCTGTTGTTACTCGATCGCGAGCGGCACGAGTTCTATTTTCCGGTCGCCAGTCAGAGCGAGTCACGGCAGGCCGCGCAAGCGCGTCTAGCGGAGATTCGTTTTCCCGCCGACCAGGGCATTGCAGGATGGGTGCTGGCGCACAACGAGGCGACGCTCGTGGCCGACGCCGCGAACGACCCGCGTTTCTACCGCGAGGTGGATCGCCAGACCGACATGACGACGCACTCACTGCTGTGCGCGCCGCTGCGCTCGCAGTCTGGCAACATCGGCGTAATCGAAGTGGTGAACCCGCAGTCGGAATCGCTCAGCGCGGATGATCTCGAGTTTCTCGACGCGGTCGCCAGCGACATCGCGGTGGCCTACGAGAAGGCGCAGCTCTATACCCACCTGCGCGGCGAAGTCATCGGCTTGCGGCAAGCCTGCCGCATCGCCGGCGTCGCGCTGATCGTTGTGGGCGGGCTGTTCTCGGTCGGCGTGACCTTCGGGCATCTGGCGCGCGCGTTGCCCATCGTCGATCTCTTTACCCGACCCGCGATGCTGGCCGGCGGGTTCGCGCTACTCAGCGGCGCCGCGCTCTTCGGCGTCGGTCGTGGCTGGTTCATCGCGCGCACGCCGGGCGCGCACTGAACGCCGATCCGACACCCACCTTCGTGGCCTGAATCTTTTGAAATTCCCGCCGGGGGGCTGTAGGGGCCGCGCTTGCCCGGCCCGGCGGGGCGCGGCAAGCAGCGCCCCTACACTTCGTGGTGGACTCGCGGCCTAACTCGGGCCGAACAATCGCTCGCGGGTCTGCTCCTCAAATGTTTCCGCCGGGATGTTGTCGGGGCCCATGAAGGCCGCCATCAGCGGGAGCAACAGCGACGGGTCCTGCATCTGGCGCTCGCGCGCGCGCCGGCGGCGTTCCCGCGCGGCGGGGCTGAATTCGTTTTCGAACGTCGAAATCAGGGCCGCCGCGAAACGTAGCCGCCGCATGCGCTCCGCGCGTTCGGCGGCGTAAGGAGCAAACACGTCAGCAGACCAGTCGCGTGCGCCGAGCAGCGCGTCGCGCACCTGACGGACATCGCGCAAGGTGATCGACAGCCCTTGCCCGATGATCGGATCGTTGGAACCCGCTGCATCGCCGATCAGCACGACGCCATCGCGATAGGGCGTGTCGGTCCACGTGTCTTCGTTAGGGTACGAGTTGCACGGCCCCGCCGGCCGCGCGTTGGCGAGGTGCTCGCTGCCCGGCACGCTGTTCAAGCGAAACGCCGCAAGGAATGCCTGCGGACCGCCCGGCCCAGCCAGCCGTCGCGGCTGATCGCTCGAATAACCGAGATACAGGCGCACACGACCACCGCCCTGCGGAAACGCCAGGTAGTGGACATCGTTCTCGGCTCCGATCACTTGCGTGTCCGCCGGCCAGCCGTCGGCGCCTTCCACCAACATGCCGGCGAACAAGTGATGCGTCGGATCGCGATGCAATTCGATGCCGGCTTCGCGCCGCACCTGCGATCCGCGACCGTCGGCACCGACTATCAGTCGGCATGCCGCTCGGTGGTCGGTCTGATCGTGTTGATAGACGACCGCAGGCGAGTTTCCGAGGGTGACCCGCAGATCCGTCACGCCACGCCGCACGGTGGCACCCGAGCTGCCCGCGGTCTCGATGAAGAGTTGGCACAGCGCCGGGTGGCCGATGCACAACGGTCCCGCGATACCGGGCATCAGCGCGGCGAGATCGAGCGCCAGCGCCAACGCTTCCTCCGGGGGGATGTCCTCATCGCAGTTCCAGTGCCGCGACAAGTGATGCCCGCCGGCGGCGCGCACGGTTTCGTAGAGGCCGAGGTTGGTCAGCTCGACGACGCCCCACGGGGCCATCCACTCGCCGCGCACGTGGTCGCGGTACACCGTAGACTTCTCCAGCACCAGGACCGAGAGCCCCGCGCGCGCCAGCACGGTTGCGAGCGCGCCGCCACCAATCCCACCACCGATGATGGCGATATCGAAATGTTCATTCGCAGCTTGCGGCATAGCTTGCACAATTACTCGAATTCGCCGAAGAGAATCAACGCCAAGGAGGCAGCCACCAATGCGCGGACTGAACGGACGCTCGATTCTCGTCACCGGTGCGGCCAGCGGCATCGGCCGCGCCACCTGCGAGCGACTGCTTGCCGAAGGCGCCGCGGTAGCGATGGTCGATCGTAACGGCGAACTGCTCGCCGACGTCGCACGCATACCGAACGCCCGCATGTTGCGCCTCGTCGCAGATGTAAGCCAGGAGAATGAGGTGCGCGACGCCGTCGAACGCGCCGCGACTGAGTTCGATGGCCTCCGCGGGGTCGTCACTTGTGCTGGCATCTTTCGACCCGGCGACTACCGACCGCTGGCCGAAGTCGATCTCGAGACGTTCTCTCACACCCTTGCGGTGAATCTCACCGGTACCTTCTTGGTGATGAAGTATGCCCTGCCCCATCTAATGCGCGACGGTGGCGCCATCGTCACCATCGCTTCGACCGCCGGGCTACGCGGCCATGGTTTTGGATCCGGCTACACCGCCAGCAAGGGCGGCGTGATCGCGCTGACGCGACTCGCCGCGTTTCAGTACGGCGAGTACAAAGTACGCGTGAACTGCGTCTGCCCCGGCCTCACCGACACGCCGATGACCGGCGCGTCGAGCAATCCCGCGCTCTACGAGCGCGCCGCGCGCGCCGTGCCGCTGCGGCGCATTGCGACGCCCGAAGAGATCGGCAATGCCACGTGCTACCTGCTGAGCGACGACGCCTCGTACATCAACGGCCAGATCATCGCCGCCGACGGCGGCGCGAGCGTGGTGTAAGCAGCACCAATCAGCGGATCAAGTACGCCTTGTGGAACGTCTCGTCCGAGACGGTCGCGTTGTACTTGATCTCGACGATCTCCAGTTGCGACTCGGTGTTGTCTTGCACGTTTTGCATGACCTGCAGCTTCGGGGTCCAGTTGCCGTCGATCTTCTCCATCTTCTCGATCGTCCACACCTTGAGTAGTTTGCCCTTGGGGTCAAAGAACTGGCTGCGGGCGATCACCATGTCCTGCGGATCGATGGCGATGATCGCCTTGCTGTAGGGATCGCCGCCCGGCTTCTTCGGCACGCTCTCGATCAACTTGCAGTGCCGGCCGTTGACGTCTTCCTCCCCCACGAAGGTGTAGGTGTAGGCGTCGATCTCGGGGCGCACCATGTCGGAGACGTAAAAGTCAGAGCCGAGGAACGGCTGCTTGCGCGTCTGCTCCGAGACTTGGATGGCACGTTTGATTGCCGGCACGTAGATCCACTGTTCGTCCGGACCCGGTTCGCGATCCAATAGCAGGAATCGCGTGTCCTTCACGTCCATCGGCGCGGTGACTTCCATGTAACTGGCGTCGGCGTTCTCGATGTGCTTGTACATCAGGTCCAGCTCGCGCACCCAACCGCGGCTCTTCGACGACAGCTTCGCCTTGGCGGTGAACGGAACGCGCGGCACCGAGTCGACCACCTTCTGCAACGTGTCGCGCGCACTCAGATCTTGCGCGAAGGCAAAACCGCACGGCAGCAACAGCGCCGCCGCAAACATCAACCACTCAATCGGCTTTCTCATCTTTCCTCCTCGGACACGGTCAAATGACTACAACGGATTGAACGGATTAAACAGATTTTACGGATCTTGAGAAGGGCTCGCCCATCCCCCTTTCCGATCAATCCGTTTAATCCGTTCAATCCGTTGTACTCTTTCTCCTACGATCCGGCAGCAACACGCGGCATCGCTGCCAACGCATCAGTCGTACTCTCTAGGCGATCACTCAGGATGCGCGTCAAATTCAGAAACACCTTCGCCGCTATGCGCGGGTAGCGCCGTTGGATGCGCTGCAGGAAGCGCTCGTCGAGGACCAGATAGTCCATGTCCTCGCCGGCGATCACATCCGCCGAGCGCGGCTGCTTGCGCAACAGCCCCATTTCGCCGATCACATCGCCACGCCCCATCGTGCGAATCACCAGGCCGCCTTCGCGTTGCACCTCGGCGCGGCCGTTGAGCAAGACGTACAGTTCGGGCTTTATCTCGCCGCGCCGCGTGATGTACGCACCGTGCTTCACCGCTTCGAGATGGCCCATCAGCACCACGAGTTTGGCCTGGAACGGGCGGAGACCGACAAACAGCGAGATCTGTTTGTGCGGTTCGGGCCCGAGTTTGAGAAACATCAAGTCCCACAGGGTGATGATTTTCGTCGTCGTTACTAGCGCGGGGGTGAGAAACAGCTCGATCACCAGCGCGATCAGCATGGTGACGCCCGACAACAAGCCGAAGTGCATCACCGGTTGAAAGTTCGAGAGACAAACGATGAAGAAACCCGCCGACAGTGCGAGTGCGATGAAGAACGCGGCCTGGCCAACCGATCCCATCGCCGCGATGATCGCTTGCTCCTGACTGCCGGTCTTGCGCATGCCCTCGTTGAAGGTGTCGAGCAAATGAATCGTGTCGTCGATGGCGATGCCGACCGCGATGGCGGCGATCATGCTCGTCGAAATGTTCAAGCTGATGCCGGCCCAGCCCATGATCCCGAACAGCACCACCGTGGGCACCACGTTGGGGATGAGGGCGAGGAAACCGACCCGCAGCGACAGAAACATGAACGACAGCAGCGCCAGCAACGCGCTCAGCTCCTGCCACAAGCTGGTCACTTGCCCCCAGGCCAGCGAGTCGGCGGATTGCCCCAACAGCACGGTGGTGCCGGTCGGATGCACGCTAATCCCGTGCGGAAAGTGGCTGGCGGCGAACTCTTGCACGCGCTGCACAAATGCACCGACTTCGCCCGAACGTGACAGCCGTGTCCGCACGATGATGTTGGCGCGCGACTGATCGCCGTTGACCACGGCGCGGATGTCGGCCGGATCGACGAGCAAGAGAATCTGTCCGATCTCCGCTTGCGAGTCGGGTAACGCCGTCGGCTCGTCGGGTTGCAAGACGTGGCGCACCAAGCGCAGGTAGTCGACCAGCGATATGGTCTTGTCCACGCCCGGCTGCGCGTCGATGAATTCTTGCAGATCGCGCATCGCGTTGAGCACGTCGAGTCGGGTGACCGACTGCGGTCCGTCGCCGTCGATGACGACGTACACCGGCTGGGTCCCCGCCAGGCGCTCGGCAATCAACGTGTTCTCGATGCGAATGGAACTGTCGGGCCGGAAGAATCCGATGTAGTCGGTCTCGACCTGGATCTTGCTGATTCCCCAGAAGCTGAGCAGCATCCCGATCGCGGTGCAGACCAACACCGCTCGCCGATGCCGCACCGCGAAGGTGCCGATGCCTTGCAGCGTGCGCGGGACAAAGCCCTCCGCGTTCTCTTGTGCGGTCGGAATCCGCTTCGGCAGCGGCAGCAGGACCAGCAGCGCCGGGACGACCGTGAAGGCAGCCAAGAGAATCGCCACGATGCCGAACACGCTGTAGATGCCGAACTCGCGCACGGCGCGGATGGGCGTGAAGATCAACGTGCCAAAGCCGATCAAGGTAGTGGCCGCGGCCACCAGAATCGGCACGCTGACGCGCTCCATCGCGTGTGCCACCGTCTCAGCCTGCGAGTGGCCCGGTTTCAATTCCTGGTAGTACTCGCTGATCAGATGGATGCCCGACGCCACGCCGATCACCATCAGCAGCGGATTGAGCACCAAGGTTCCCAAATTGATCGCGCTGCCCGCCAACACCATCGTGCCGGTGGTCCACACCACGCCGATCACTACGGTACTGAACGGGACGAGCACGCCGCGCGGTGTGCGGAAGGCAAACGCCAGCACGATCACGACGAGCAGCATCGCCAGCGGCGTAAACTTGTTGGTGTCGCCTTCCATCAAACGGGCGGCGTTTACTTTGATGGTCGGAATGCCGGTGATCGCGTATTGCTCGGGGCCGCCCAGCTCAGCGATCAGGGCGCGCAGCTTGTCCTCGATACCGCGATGCAGAAACTCGTCGTCGCTCATGTCGTCGAACACGACGGTCACGCCCGCAGCACGGCCATCGGCCGCCACCACGTTCTTGAGATAGAGCGGATTGGCGAGCACCTTGGCGCGAAATGCGGCGGCCTCTTCGGCGGTCTCGGGCAACTTCTGCATCAAGCGGCCAGCCGACAGGCCGAAGTCGCTCATCTCGACGCCCTTGACCGTGGTGAGACTGAGCACCTCGTGCACACCCTCCATTTGCGTCAACCGAGTCGAGAGCTGGTCGATCTTCGCCAGGGTGCGCGGCGCAAAGACATCGTCGGCGAACACCCCAATCACCGCGATCTCTTCGTCGCCGAAAATTTTCTTGACGTCGTCGTAGTACAGCTTGTCGGGATCGTCCGCCGGCAGCAGGTTCTCGATGGAGCTATCCACCTTGATGCGGGCGGCGAAGACCCCGAAGAAGGCGGTGAGAACCAACATCACCGCCAGTGTCAGTCGCGGCGACCGCAACGGCACGTTGAGCAGACGCTTCATCGCGCTTCCCATATGGGTGGATCGCGCCAGAGGTCAAGGGCGCGGCGGCTTGCGGGCGAGCGTCGTACCGTAGTAGGCACAGCTCACACGGGCAGACCTCAGCGGGAAGGCGGAACGGTATGGCTGACGCAATCGTAATCGAGAATCTGACCAAGCGCTTCGGTACTCGCGAGGCGGTCAAAGGCCTCACGCTCTCCATCGGCGAAGGTGAAATTTTTGGCCTGCTCGGCCCCAACGGCTCGGGCAAGACCACGCTGATCCGCATGCTCTGCGGCTTGCTCGCACCGACCTCCGGCAAGGCCACCGTCGGCGGCTACGACGTGGCGCGCGAGCCCGAACAGATCAAGCGCAGCATCGGCTACGTTTCGCAGCGTTTCAGTTTGTATCCGGATCTCACCATTCGTGAGAATCTCAACTTCTTCAGCGACGTCTATGGGGTCCCCGCCAGCGACGCCGAGCCGCGCAAGCGCGATCTCATCCGCCTGTGCGGCTTGGATGGCCGCGAGGGACAGGCGTCAGGCAGTCTGTCCGGCGGACTGAAGCAACGCCTGGCACTCGCCTGCGCACTGATCCACGGTCCGAAGATTCTCTTTCTCGACGAACCGACCGCCGGCGTCGATCCGGTCGCGCGCCGCCAGATGTGGGATCTCCTCTTCCGTCTCGCCCAAAGCGGTACGACGTTGTTCGTCACCACGCACTACATGGACGAAGCCGAGCGCTGCACCAAGGCGGCGTACGTCTACTTCGGCAAGTTGCTGGTGAGCGGCGACCCCAACTCGATGAAGCGCGACGAGATCGCCAACACCAACCGCCGCTTGGAGATCATCTGTCAGCCGTTGATGCCGGCGCTCGGCGTGCTGCGCGATGCTCCCTACGTCGACGACGTCAGTGTGTTTGGGCAAGCCCTGCACATCCGAGTCAAGGATGTCCCCCCTGAGCCGACGACGGGAGACGCGTTCGCCTCGTTCGAAGCCGCCGCACGGCGCGCGGTGGTGATGGATGTCCTGCGCAAACGGCTGATCGCCGCGAAGATCGAAGTGCTCGGTATCCGCTCGGTCTACCCGACGCTGGAAGACATCTTCGTCAGCTTCACGCGCAAAATGGATCAAGAGGCTGCCGCTGAGTAAGCACAACCCCCGGCGGGTCATTCGTAACCGTGTGATGAAAACCAACCCCGGCGGCGCTGCTTTTGGTGCTCCACTCCAACTGGGAATACGTTACTGCCACCCCTCTGGCGCCAACTTGCGCAACTTGCGCCGAAGATCGACAACGTGCTCGTCGCTCTGAGGTCTTCCATACACAGCGCTGTCGAACCCCTCCACCAACGTCCCGTACAACGAGGACTGCTTCGCAGTTGGCAGTGACTTGAACTGACGTTGCACGAGAACGGGCTGACACACGAACACTTCGCCCAGTATCCAGGCAGGCTTCTCCTCCGCGGAGTTTGACGTAGCCAAAATGACGCGGAAGAGCGCTCGGAGTACTTCAGCGTCGCTTTGCTTGCACACCTGGGTTTGAGCCGCATCCAGTGCGTTGTCGAATGGGCCTTCCGCGTAGTCTTCTACCTCCTCTCGCAATACGGAATATGGCTTCCCACTCTTTCCTTTTCCGTTTTCCAGTGAGATCAGGAACTCCTCGTTCAGGGTCTCGTACTCCCGAAACGTCTCCAAGATTGCTTGCCGGGACGAAGCTGCGTAGGCATCTCGCGCTTTGATCTTGCGGAGCGACCCGAGAGCGCTGGCCTTCTCAGTCAGTTCGCCGGAGTTGCCGCAGTAGTTTACCATCGACCGACCCTGCTCCTCGTACACGAAAATCAGATACGATGTGCCCGCCCTCATGGGAAACCGGCCGCTGCTGTTCTCACTGAAGAGGTTGATCGTTTTGCCAGGAGCACCGCGTAGCACTTCCTCGACGCTTACCGAATATGTCGTTCCGTCAGCGTAGCCTCCCGCCTCAGGCGTGACTTCTTGAGACCCAACCCGGCCGGCGAAAACGACCGCGCTACTACGATATTCCTGTTCAAGAGACGGATGCCCGTTTACGCAAGCCGCGAAAACAGGCCGCATCGACGCACACCATGCAACCACAATAGCGAACCCGAACAAACCGCGGACACCCATGTGCCACCCCGCTTTCGCGATAGAAACGAGCCGTTCAGGCGGCGGCTTGTGCACCGGAATCCTGCTGCAGGCGCTTCCACTCGGGAGGAGTTCGAGCACACGGCGCCCCGGACGCCACCTTAGGGTCAGCAAGGAGACTTTCCTCTTCGAAATGGCCCGAGCCTCGACCGTCGCTGCGCTCAGCGATTGCCGTCGGCGTAGCCGCAAATCGCGGCGATCAGCTTGTCGACCGGTTCACGGCTCTGAAACACCCAGCGTCCGTTCTGCACGGCGCCGGCCCCCTGCGCCGCGAGCTCCGCGGCCGTACCTTCTACAACCGACGTGCTCAGACCAAGCTCCGCCGCCAACCCCGCGACTTCAACCGTCGCCGGTAGCGCCGCACCTGCGACTCGTTGCAGCGCATGCGCGGCGATACGCACCTGGCCCAGGCGGTGCGTCAGCTCCTGCACGGGGAGATTGGTATCGCGCAACCGCTGCCCTTGGATGTTCATCATGCGAAAGACGATCTCGAGATCGTCCTGTACCATCATCGCGAAGACGTCGCGCGCGATCGGCAGCAATGTCGAATCCTCGGCCGCCATCGCCGTCGCGCTGCGCGGGGCGTCGCCAAGCAGCGATAACTCGCCAAAGAACTCCCCGGGCCCGAGCACGCGTAGTTCCTTTTCATGTCCCTGCGAACCGAGGACGAGACGCACGCGCCCGGCCGAGATCACGAACATCTCCTGCCCGGTATCGCCTTGGCGGAAGATCACGTCGCCCTTCTTGAGCCGCAACTCTTGGTTCTGTGCTGTGGTCGTCATGGGTGCTCCTGCATACTGTCTATTGAACCTAGTGTGACATGAACGGATTCACCGCAGAGCGCGCCGAGACCGCCGAGCCATAGAGCGCGAGACAACGAAGGAGCCAAATGAAGGGCCATTGCCGATGAGGTTTCCGAAGTGGCTCGAATACGCTCGTAGCGTCTCTCTCTGCGATCTCTGCGGTCTCGGCGGTGAGGTTTCTGTCATTTCAAGGTTAAGCGAGCTGCTTGCGGAAGCGCGTCAGGCTCAACAGCGTGAAGCCGATCACGAACGCGCCGAGCACCGCGAAGTCGCGCCATTGATCGACCATCGTCGTGCCCTTGAGCGTGAGCCCGCGAATCGCCTCGACGAAGTACGTCATCGGCAGGCTCCACGCGACCGGTTGCAGCCACCCCGGAATCGCTTCGATTGGAAACACGAAGCCGGACATCAACACCGAGGGCACGATGACGAAGACCGCCATGAAGTTGGCCTGCAACTGCGTTTCCGACACGGTCGAGATCAATGCCCCGAGCGCCAACAGCGCGAGGATGAACAGCGTCGCCAGCAACCCCACCGACAGCGCGGCGCCGTTGAACGGCAACGCAAAGACGAACGATGCCAGCAACGAGACGACAACAAAATCAACGGCGGCGATCAGGCCGTAGGGAATCATCTTGCCGGCAATCAACGCCAGCCGGGAAATCGGCGTCACCAGCAATTGCTCGATCGTCGCCTGCTCCTTCTCGCGTACCAGACCCGCCGACAACGTCAGCACCACCAGCATGATCACGATACCGATCGTGCCGGGCAAAAAGAAATCCGAGTCGCGCAATTGGGGATTGAACAGAATATTTTCGGCGATCTTGATCGGCGGCAGCCGCACCGGCAGCGCAGGATGCTCGGCATCGTCGAACTTCAACTCTTCGGCCGCATCGTCGCTGGCGACCACCCGAGCGCCGTAGAGTGCCGCCTGTGCCAATGTCGGCATCGTCCCGTCGACGAACAACGGAAAGTCGGTCTGCTGATTGTTGGCGAGGCGTTCGCTGAAGCCCTTGGGAATGATCAACCCGAGGCGCGCCTCGCCGGTTTGCAGCCATCGCCGAATCGTGGCTTCGGAATCGACCTCGATCACGTTGAACTGACCGTTGCCGCGCAAGCGATCCTTCACGGTGGCGCTGAAGAAGGACTGCTCCTGGTCCAGCACGACCACTCGCATGTGATCCACTTTCAGCCGCAGCGCGTAGCCGAAGAGAATGACCAGCAGCACCGGCAACGCCAACACGAAGCCAATCAGCTGCGGATCGCGGCTGATGTGCAGGAACTCCTTCATGATCATGGCTCGCAGTGCTTTCATAGAGCGCCCCCCTGTGCCGCTTCCGCAGTCGGCGCGACCGCGCGGACTGGCAGTGTGATGCGAAAGGTCGTGCCCCGACCGACTTCACTCTCGACTTCGATCTTGCCGTGATGGTTTTCGATGATGCGATAGGTGATAGCAAGCCCCAAGCCGGTACCGACTCCGACCCCTTTGGTCGTAAAGCCCGGATTGAAAATCTTTGCCAGGTTCTCCGGCGGAATGCCGGAACCCGTGTCGCTGATCGCGATCGTCACCGAGTCGGGAGTTGCCTGGCGCGTGCGGATGGTGATCTCGCCCGTTCCCTCGATCGCGTGCGCCGCGTTAACCAGGACGTTGAGGAACACTTGATTGAGCTGATTGGCGTAGCAATCCACTTGCGGAAGCTGACCGTAGTCGCGTTGCACCGTGATGCGGCCCTTCATCAGGTGCGCCGCCAACGTCAGGGTCGACTCCAGGCCTTCGTGGAGATCGGCTGGCTTGCGCTCAGCTTCATCGAGGCGGGCAAAATTTCGCAAACTCTTCACGATCGCCCCGATGCGGCGACACGCCTCGCGACTGACCTCGGCCATGCTGGCGGCCTTGTCGATGAACGTACCCGCCTTGGCGCTCAGCGCCGGATCGGCGAGTGACTCCTTTACTTTGTTCAGTGCGCGCACGACGAGATCGGTGTTGCTCGCCACCGCACCGAGCGGCGTGTTGATTTCGTGCGCGACCCCGGCGACCAGGTCGCCGAGTGCCGCCATCTTCTCCGACTGCACGAGCTGCGACTGGGCCTCGCGCAGATCTGCCAAGGCGCCCGTCAGTTCCACCGTGCGCTGCTGGACCTTTTCTTCGAGGTTTTCGTACAGGCGCGCGTTCTCGATCGCGACCCCACCCATGCCGGCGAGCGCTTCGAGCAGTTGCTGATCCGCATCGGTGAATGGCCCGCTGCGCCGGTTGAGTACTTGGATGATGCCGATGATGCGCTCGCGCGCGCGGATCGGGACGCACAGGATCGAGCGGGTTGTGATACCGGTCTCCTGATCGTACTTGTGCCCCTGCCAGCGCGGATCGTGATAGGCGTCCTCGATGCGAATGACCGCGCCGGTGGCGGCGACGCGCCCGCTGATGCCTTGACCGATCGGCACGGAGAGGGTTTGCAATTTTCCCGCCCCTTCGCCGAGCGCGACCTCCCAGCGCAGCGTCTGCGTCGGCTCATCGAGCAGCATCACCGAACAGGCTTCCGCATCGAGCACGTCACGCACCCGCTTCATCATCGCGCCGAGCAGATCGCGCAAGTGCAGCGTGCCGCACAGTGCCGCGCCGACTTCCACCAGGATGGAGAGCGAGTCGGGAGGGATGGTGGTGTGGCTCTGCGCGGCCAACGGAATGCCGGTCGTGACTCGTGTTCGTGACTCGTGTTCGGAGATCATTGCCGTCTGGCTCTGTGCGGTCAACGGGATGCCAGCGGTCTCAGCCTCGGTCTCCCCGTTTTCCCGAGTAGCCGTCCCGAGTGCGGCCGCAGGCCGCGTATCGAGGAGCGGCGTATCGAGGGACCCGCCGGCGCCAGACTCGTGGCGTTGCTGATACCGTTCCCAATCCTTCGTCGCTGCCTCTTGCAGTCCCTGAAGGTCTCCACGAACCAGCGCCGCCTTTTTCGCGCGGCTCCAATTCTTGATGCGAGCCTCAGCACTCTCGGCCTCCTCTCGGGTCGAGAACTCCTCAAACCAGATCAATCGCACCGGCAAGCGAGTCGCAGTGTGCGCCGCGCCGCGGCCTTCTTGATGCTCAAGGAGACGCTTGTCCAAGGCGTCGGTCTGTCCAACGTAGTAGGAGTCGTCGGCACACAACAACATGTATGCGTAGAATGGCTGGGCCATCTTCAAGCTGGTCCCTCGATACGCAGCATCTCGATACGCCGCCTTCGGCGGCTACTCGATGCTGCTACTCGGGAAAGCGGGGGTTCGAACGTCTTCATATGGCATCAGTGCTTGCTTCTACGGATTGTTCCGGAAAGTGACAGTGCGCTGGCCTTCATCACAATGGCAAGTCCTCTAGCCGAAGCTCGCTGACGTGCGCAATCACCAAGTCGGCCGGCAACGCGGCGGCCGGATGATGCGTGGTCACGCCGATGCAGCGCATGCCAGCGGCGCGCGCACCGGCTATGCCGAGCGGGGAATCTTCGACCACGACGCACTCCGCGCCGGTCAGAGCCATCCCGGCGCGCGTGTTCAGCTCGCGCAGCGCGCACAGAAACGGATCGGGCGCGGGTTTACCGGCCATCACATCCTCTGCCCCAACCACTGCGGCAAAGAGCGCGCGGACGCCGGCGCGATCGAGAATGGCCTCGATCTCATCGCGGAACGCCCCCGATGCGACCGCCAGTACGAAGCGCGGATGCAACCGCCGCAGCAACTCGGGCACGCCGTCGTAGAGCGTCGCCCCCTGCGACAACGCAGCGAACTGTGCGCGCTTGCGGGAGACGAGCGCGTCGAGTTCGGTCGCGGTGGGGCGTCGACCGGCACGGGCGTACAACGCGGCCAGGCAGGCGCGATCGGGCAAGCCGAGGAACTGCGTGAAGTAGTCCGCCTGCGAGAGATCCATCCCGTCACTGCGCGCCACCGCCTGAAACGCCGCACAGTGCAAAGCTTCGGTGTCAGCCAACACACCATCGAAGTCGAAGATCACGGCGCGCACCGAAGAGCCACGGATTATGCCAGACACGCATTCGCTCGCTGGCTTGACACTGACGACGTGGCCTGGCTATCCGAAGGCATGGCCGACACCACCCCCGCGACGATTCTGCTCGTCGACGACGAGCCGGCCGTGGGGCAAAGTTTGGCCGCCCTCCTCGAACTCGAGACACCGTACAAGGTGCTGGTCGAGACCTCACCGCAGCGGGCGATCCAACTCGCTAAAGTCACGCCGCTCGACTTAGTGGTCTCCGACTTTCTCATGCCTGAACTCGATGGCATCGGCTTTCTCCTCGAGATCCGTGCCCTCTACCCGGAGAGCACGCTCATACTCCTCACCGGGTACGCAGACAAGGAAAACGCCATCCGCGCGATCAACGACGTCGGCATCTTCCATTACATCGAGAAGCCGTGGGACAACGACGATCTGCTGACCATCATCACCACCGGCCTCGACAAACGGTTACAACTCCACCGGCTGTACGAGCGCACCCGCGAGCTTGAGGGCCGCGTACAACAACTGCAGCAACGTAATGCGGAACTCGAGCAACGGCTCAAGGGAGCGACGTGATCCGCATCACTGTTTCTCAAAGGGTTCCGGTTCCTTCTTCCGTTTGTTCCAGCGCCAGAGATTGGCGCGCCAGTTCTGACCGTCACCGGTCGCGGCGAAATATACGAAGTACGCGTCTTCGCCCATCGGCACCCACGTTCCAACGTTGATATATTGCCCACCCGTAGGAAGCGGCCACGTGCCGGCGGCGTGCGAGTGACCGAAGACCACGTTCTGCACTTTGAACAACGCGGCGATGCGTTCTGCCGTGTGCCGCAATTGTGCGGCTTCGGCGATGCGCCGGAAACGCAGCGCGCCAACGTACACGATCGATCCCATCACGGTCATCGCCGCCACCAGCGCGAGCAACCCGGTCCGCGCCGGGTACCAAATCAGGATGCCGGCGACCGCGGCCGCCAGCAGCCCGCCAAACACGATCAGATCCAGGGCCAGAAACCGCGCCGTGGCCAGAACACCGCGCATAACCGGCGAGGCGCGCATCGCATTCACCGCCGCGGCGGTTCCCGATGGCAAGCCGAACTTTTCATCCACGGCGGCAATCCGCCGATCGTTTTCTTCCCGCACCTGCCGCTCCGCCAGCGGGTTGGGTCGGCCACTCTTGGCCAGGACCCGCCGAACCATCGCCCCATACAAGCTGGCCACGCGCGGCAGGATCTTGAGATTGCCGCCGACCACCCAGCCGATGTACTCGCTCACCGACATGATGTTCTCGGCCGCCATGGCATCGATCGTCTTCATCTGATTCGTGAAGTAACGGATCGCCAACTCCGCAATCGACAGTTGCATGTGGGTCGGCGATTCCGGCACCAACGGATTGAGCACGTGCTCGGTCGCACAGAACGGATCGTACTGACAGCCATGCTCGACGTACAACAACCCCGGCTCGCACCAGAACCACAACGGAAACTGCACGCGTTGCGCGACCGCTTCCTTCATCGCCATGTAGCTGAAGTCTTCCGGATGATGCTCGGCGATGAGACGGCGGAAATGGTCCTGCACCTCGGGCCACGACATTTCGAGATCATGGTTGCCGCGCAACAGGATCACCTCATTGCCTTCCGCGACGAAGCGCGCCAAGGCCAAGAGCAACTGCGGATGACTGGCACGCAGGATACGGTCGAGCTTCCAGCGCGACTTGGGCGCCTCAGTACCGGGACCGTAGCGCTGCTCGCTCTCAGGGAACGACACCCCGCGCATCAAGCGCTCGTTCGGATCGGGGAGATCGGTGATGTACAGGAACTCAATAAAATCGCCGCCGATGATCAACCGCCAGCGCCGATCGGCCGCGCGGTTGAGGCGATAGTAGCGGAGGAAGTCGGCGAACTCTTCGTCGAAGTGATACAGCCCTGCGGTCGGGTTGTTGAACCCGCCACGCAGATGCAGATCGGAGACGATCAGGTAATCAAACGCTACGCTCATACAACTCCTGCTTGCGTATCACCGAGTCGCGGGCGATTTCAATTCAACGCGACCCAGGGCACCCGGGGTTCTCCGGTTGCGCAGCCGCCCGCGAACGAACTACAAACCACGAACTGCAAACCACGGACTTTCCGCTAGGGAGGATGGCATGAAGCTTCGGCTCGCGTTTCTCGCAGTCACCATCTGCGCTCACGCCGCGCTGGCCCAGGAACATCACGCGGCGACCTCCAAACCCGCTATGTTGCTCACAGGACTCGGCTCGCACCACCACGCGATCGCCACCACGAGCAAGCAAGCGCAGCAGTTCTTCGATCAGGGTCTGACGCTCGCCTTCGGTTTCAATCACGAGGAAGCCATCCGCTCGTTCCACCGCGCAGCCGAACTCGACCCACAGGCCGCAATGCCGCAGTGGGGCATCGCCTACGCGCTGGGTCCAAACTACAACATGGATGTCGACAAGCAGCACGAGCAAGCCGCCTACGCGGCCGCGCAGAAGGCGCTCGCACTCGCCGCGAACGGCCCCGAGCACGAGCGCGCCTACATCGAAGCGCTCGCCACGCGCTACTCCAACGATCCCAACGCCGACCTCAAGCCGCTCAACGTGGCGTACAAGAACGCGATGGCCGAAGTGGCGAAGCGCTACCCCGATGATCTGGACGCGGCCACGATCTATGCGGAAAGCGCGATGATCTTGCGCCCGTTCAAGCTGTGGAACCCCGATGGCACGCCGGCCGAAGGAACCGAGGAGATCGTCGCGGTGCTCGAAGTGGTGCTGCGCCGAGATCCAGATCATCCCGGGGCCAATCACTTTTACATTCACGCGGTCGAGGCATCACCGCACCCTGAGCGCGCCCTCCCCAGCGCCAAGCGGCTCGAAACTGCCGTGCCCGCCGCCGGCCACCTCGTCCACATGCCGTCACACATCTACATGCGCACCGGCTACTACCGCGACGCCGCCGCCAGCAACGCCGCCGCCGTGGCCGCCGACCGAGCGTATCTGCGCACCGTGACGTCCGACGTTCACATGTATCCGCTGATGTACTTCAGCCACAACATCCACTTCCTGGCGTTCGCCAGCGCGATGGCGGGACGCCGCAGCGACGCGATCGCCGCCGCCAAGGAACTCTATCCCGTCATCAGTCCCAACGCTGTTGAGCTAGCGGGACTGATCGACCCCCTAATTGCGACCCGCTTCCTCATTCCTCTCCGGTTCCGGGACTGGAAGGAGGTGCTGCGCGCGCCCGAGCCGGATGCAAAGCTCGCCGGCGCTCACGGGATGTGGCACTTCGCCCGCGGCGTGGCTCGATTGGGGATGGGCGATGCCGCCGCGGCGGAACAAGAACGAGCAGCACTCGATACCGCGCGCCAGACCCTGCCCGACGGTGCCGGCTTCGGCTTCAGCACTGCCGCCGATATCTTGAACCTGGCCGCTGCGGCGTTCGATGCCCGTCTGGCTGCCACGAACGGCGATAGAAACGCGGCGATCGTCAATTGGCAGAAAGCAGTCGTCATCGAGGATGGCCTCGCATACAACGAACCGGCCGACTGGTACTATCCGGTGCGCGAGTCGCTCGGCGGTGCGCTGCTGCGCGATGGACAATACGCTGAGGCCGAGCAGGTGTTTCGTGCTGACCTCGAGCGCAACCCGCGCAACCCGCGCTCACTCTTGGGGCTTTCGGAAGCCTTGAAGGCGCAACACAAGACGGCCGCCGCCGACACGGTGCACGCAGAGTTTGAGCTCGCGTGGAAGAACGCCGACACCAGGTTGGGCAGCGACGATCTGTAGCCATCGGCCGTCGTTCAGGTCTTCATCAAGCGAGCTTCGATCATGCCCGCGCCAACCAGCGATCCCGCCGGCTTCCGCGCGTACAGCGCCGAAGCCATTCTGCGTGACGGCAGCTCGATTCACATTCGCGCGCTGAGGCCGAGTGACAAGGCGCTGCTGATCGAACACTTTCAGCAGTTGAGTCCGCGCTCGGTGTACTTCCGCTTCTTTGGCGCGAAGAAGCGCCTCACCGATGCCGAGTTGGCGCGCTTCACCGAGCTCGATTTCGCGCGCAATGCCGCATTGGTAGCCGTCCGCCGCGATGGTGGATGCGAATTGCTAATCGGCGTTGGCCGCTATTCGAGTAGCGCGGTGGCACACCGCGCCGAAGTCGCATTCGCCGTACTGGACAAGTATCAGGGTCGCGGGGTCGGCACGCTGCTGCTCGAACACCTCGTGCCGATCGCCCGCGCCAATGGCATCACCGAGTTCGAAGCCGATGTGCTCGGCGAGAACAACCAAATGCTGCAGGTCTTCGCGGCCAGCGGCTTTACGGTGAAGCGCTCGATTGAAGCCGGCGTGTTCCATGTCGTGTTTGCGACCACTGAGACCGAACAGTTTCTTGCCGCCAGCCAGCAGCGCGAGCGGCGAGCGGCGGCGCAGAGCATCCGCACATTTCTGCAGCCGCGTTCCGTGGCGGTGGTCGGCGCCTCGCGCAGCCCCGGGTCGATCGGTGCGGCACTGGTTGCGAACCTCAAACGCGACGGGTTCGCCGGACCGATCTATCCGGTGAATCCCAGCGCCGCCGAGATCGACGGCCTCACCACCTATCCAACCGTCAGCGCGATCGGCGCGCCGGTCGACCTTGTGCTCATCGCCGTGCCCGCAGCGGCCGTGGAAGCGGCGGTAGCCGATTGCGCGCGCGCCGGCACGCGTGGGGTGGTGGTAATCTCGTCGGGCTTCGCCGAGGCGTCGGCGGCGGGGCGCGAAGCGCAACGGCGCTTGACCGAATTCGTCCGCGGCTCCGGCATGCGCATGGTGGGCCCGAACTGCATGGGCGTACTCAACACCGATCCGGCCATTTCACTCAACGGCACGTTCGCCCCGGTCTGGCCGCCCGCCGGTAACATCGGCATGTCTTCGCAGAGCGGCGCCCTCGGCCTCGCTATTCTCGACTACGCACGCACGCGCAACTTGGGCATGTCGACCTTCGTCTCGGTAGGCAACAAGGCCGACGTATCGAGCAACGATCTGCTCGCGTACTGGGCGGAAGATCCCCGCACCGATGTCATCGTGCTGTACCTGGAGAGTTTCGGAAACCCGCGCAAATTTGCGCGCGTCGCTCCTGAGGTCGCACGCCACAAACCAATCGTCGCCGTGAAATCGGGCCGCTCCGCCGCCGGCACGCGCGCGGCATCGAGCCATTCGGCCGCACTCGCCAATCTCGATGTCGCCGTTGACGCCCTGTTCGAGCAAGCCGGCGTCATCCGCACGGCGACGCTCGAAGATCTCTTCGACGTGCTGGCGTTGCTTTCGACCCAGCCTTTGCCACCGAGTCGGCGGGTCGGCGTGGTGACCAACGCGGGCGGCCCCGGCATACTACTCGCCGATGCCTGCGAAGCGCACGGATTGCAGCTTCCCCAGTTGTCGGCCGAAACCGTGATGAGTCTGCGCACGTTCCTGCCCGCGCATGCGGGCTACGCCAACCCAATCGACATGACCGCGTCGGCGACGCCGGAACAGTACGCGCGGGCGATCGAGTTGATCGGCAGCGACGCGGCGGTCGATGCGCTGGTCGTGATCTACATTCCACCGATGGTCACGCAGCCGGAGGAAGTGGCAACCGCCATCGCCCGCGCGGCCGGCGCCGTTCCGGCGGCGAAGCCGATTCTGACCGTATTCATCTCGTCGCAAGGGGCGCCGCCGATGCTCAGCACCGGACCGCGCGGTCGCCTGCCGTCGTACAGCTTTCCGGAAAACGCAGCGCTCGCGTTAGCAGCCGTTGAACGCTACGCACGCTGGCGCGAGCGGCCACGCGGAACGCCGCTCACCCTCGATCCGTTCGCGCAAAGCGCCGTCCGTGCCGTGGTCGATCGCGTGCTCGTGCAGGCCGACGGACCCACGTGGCTGGAGCCGAAGGACCTTGCCACGGTGCTGCGCGCGGTCGGTATCGAGTGCGCGGCGAGCGAACAGACCACGGTCGCCGACGCACTCGCAACCGCCAGCCGCATGGGCTATCCGCTGGTCGCCAAGGCAATCGCCCCCAGCGTTGTACACAAGAGCGACGTCGGCGGCGTCATCATGGGACTACATTCCGCCAAGGCGGTCGCAGTGGCGGTGCGGACGCTGGATGAGCGCATGCGCACAATCGGCGCACCGCTCGATGGCGTACTGCTCCAGCGCGAAGTGCCCGGCGGAATCGAAGCGTTGGTCGGCGTCACCACCGATCCTATTTTCGGACCGCTGGTGGTCTGCGGCATGGGCGGGGTGTTGGTGGAACTGCTACACGACGTGTCGTTTCACCTAACTCCGGTCAGCGACATCGATGCCGTCGAGATGATCGGCAAGCTGCGCGCGCGCCCGTTGCTCGACGGCTACCGCGGCGCGCCGGCCGGCGATCGCGACGCGCTTGCCGGCGTGATCCAGCGTATTTCAGCACTGGTGGAACTGGTACCGGAGCTGCGCGAACTCGACCTCAATCCGATCAAAGTGCTCCCGCCCGGTCAGGGCGCGATCGTCGTCGATGCCCGCATGCGCATTCAACCCGGCTGATGGCGGATCGCGTATGGCAGATAGCTGATGGCTGATCGCCTACTGCCCACTGCCTACTGCCTACTAATCCCTTCCACCCGCACCGGCACTCCGGCTCCGATCTGCGATCCCACCCAGCTCGCCAGCCACGCACGCCAGTACTTCTGGCGCATGAGGTCGATCACGCGCTGCGCTGCGGCGGGATCGGTGATGACGATGGCGCGGCCGCGCAGCTTCGTCCCGGCGATGTCGAGCGCCACCTCGGGATGATGCTTCACATTTACCAGCCATCCCTTGCGGGCGTTCTTGCCCGCTTGCACGAGCAGGTGGTCGCCCTCGACGACGAACCAAATCTCGGCGACGCGTTGCTGGCCGCTCTTGCGCCCAGTGGTCGTGAGCTTGAGAGTCTTCGCGTTCGCAACAGCAGCCAGAGTCGTCGACAGGTCGGCCATTGGTTCTCCCCACGCGGGCGCGACCAGAGCGAGCACCCCGCACAACGTCAGCCAAGCGCGATTCCGAACGTGATCCATGGTGCGCCAGTTTAGTCGGTTGCCGTGCCGACACAACCGGCGTAACCGTGTTCTCCGCGGTGCGACTGTGCTCAAGAAGGCCCTCGATACGTTCGCGTCGCTCACACTCGGGCAAGCGGATTTTGGCAAGCCCTGAAGAACACAGCCGCTTCCCCGAGTAGCCGCACTGAGTAGAAGCCGAAGGCTTCGTATCGAAGGGCAGCGTATCGAGGGGCTCCTTCTCGCCCAGAGCCTCTCGCTACTGACAGCGACGCCTGCGGCTGGTAGCGTCGCCCCGTGCCCGTGTCCATCGATGACCGCTTTACCGCCAGCGCCGCCGGCGCGTTGCGCGCGGCCATCGCCGACGCCGGCGGCAACGAGGTGTTCCTGCTCGCCACGCTCGACGACCACGCGCGTGTGGCGTCGGTGCGCGTGCTCGCGCGCGGTAACCGGCACGCGGTACCGGCCCTGCTGCAAGTCCCTCGGCCCGGCGAGGTCGTGGTGCACAACCATCCGAGCGGCGAACTCGTCCCGTCCGATGAGGATCTGGCGATCGCGTCGGCGCTCGGCAACAACGGCGTCGGGGCCTACATCGTCAACAACGCCGCCACCGATCTGTACGTTGTCGTCGAACCGCACCGGGCGCCGGTGGCCGCGCGCATCGCGATCAACGAGACCAGTGCGCGGCTAGCGCCTGGCGGCACCATCGCGACCGCGCTCGCCGGCTATGAGCATCGGGCCCAACAATTGCGCATGCTCGAAGCGGTGGTCACCGCGTTCAACGACGGCACCACGCTGACCGTCGAAGCCGGCACTGGCACCGGCAAATCGCTCGCCTACCTGCTGCCCGCAATCGAATGGAGCCTGCAGAACCGCGAGCGAGTCGTCATCTCGACGCACACGATCAACTTGCAGGAACAACTCATCAACAAAGATCTCCCGCTCCTCACACAGCAGAACGGACTCGCCTGCACCACCGCGCTGGTCAAAGGCCGGGGCAACTACCTCTGCCGGCGCAAAGCCGCGCAGGTAGAGGCACAGGGTGCACAACTGATCGAGGACGATCAGCAGCGCGAGCTGCAGGATCTGCTCGCGTGGGCCAAGCGCACCAAAGACGGCAGCCTCAGCGATCTCGCGGTGCGCCCGCGGCGTGAGGTATGGGAGCACGTCGTGTCGGAGAACGACAACTGTCTGCGCGCGCGCTGCCCGTTCTACTCGACGTGCTTCTTCTACAGCGCGCGCCGGGCGGCGGCGCAAGCCGACATCATCGTCGCCAATCATCACTTGCTGATGGCCGACTTGGCGCTGCGCGAGGAGATCAGCAGCTACACGCAGAACGCGGTGCTGCCGCCGGCGCGGCGGGTGATCATCGACGAAGCGCATCACCTGGAGGACGTCGCCACCAACTATTTTGGAAGCCGCCTGAGCTACGCTGCCATAGAACGGACGTTCGGCCGCCTGCGCAGTCAGAAGCACCCGACCAAGGGCGTGTTGCCAGCGCTGATCATGGCGCTCGAATCCATTGACGGACCAGATGACGTGCCGTCAGCGCAAGGCGCGGTGCGCTGGATCGAGCACCGGCTGATACCCGCACGCGAGAGCCTGCTCGTCGACGCCGAGCAGTGCTTCACCGAGTTAATGAGCGGCTTGGAGGACGTGCTTGAGCGCCCGCTCGCCGCCGGCACCGACGAGAAGCTGCGCATCGTCCCGGAGTTTCGCGCCCTCCCCTACTGGAGCACGTTGGAGCGCGCACTCACACGCCTCGGCTCTGCGCTCGGTGACTACGCGACCGACTTCGCCGGCGTGACCGAACGAGTCGAGCAACTCTCCGACGAAGCCGGCAAGCAAGTGCTGTTTCTCACCACCGAGCTGCGGGCGTTGCAGGGACGCATCGCCGGCTTCGGCGCCGCCCTACTCGAATTTATCGGCGAGGATGAGAACACCTGCCGCTGGATCGAGGTGCGGCAGCGACCGCGCGTTGGAAAAGCCATCGCCTTTCACAGCGCACCAATCGCGGTCGGGCCGCTGCTGCGCAAAGCGCTGTTCGAACAGTTTCCGACGGTCGTCTTGACCTCGGCGACGCTCGCCGTCGATCGGCGCTTCGACTACCTGCACGACCGACTGGGACTCAACGCACTCTCCGATCGCGATCGTGTGCTCACGCTGCAGTTGGACTCGCCGTTCGATTTTGCGCGGCAGGCGATCCTGGCTGTCCCGCGTGACCTCCCCGAGCCGACCGATCCCGGCTACGAAGCGGCCACCCACGAAACCATCGCCGAGATCGTGCGCGCGACGCAGGGCGGCACGTTCGTCTTGTTCACCGCGTATGGCGCGCTCAACCGCGCGGTCGCCGCGCTCGGCTCGACGCTCAGTGCGCAGGGGTTCACCGTGCTGACGCAGGGGGAGACCGACCGGCAACTCTTGCTGAGCCGCTTCGTCGCCGATCCGCGCGCGGTATTATTCGCCACTGACAGCTTCTGGGAAGGTGTCGATGTACGCGGCGATGCCCTGCGCTGCGTGGTCATCACCCGTCTTCCGTTTCGTGTCCCCACCGAGCCGATCGAGCAAGCCCGTGTCGAAGCCATCACCGCCCGCGGCGGCAACGCGTTCAACGAGCAGACCGTGCCGCAAGCGGCGATCAAGTTGAAGCAAGGGTTCGGACGATTGATCCGGAGCCGTACCGATCGTGGCGCGGTCGTCCTGCTCGACAGCCGTGTCGTCCGCAAACGCTACGGCCGCGTGTTTCTCGATTCGTTGCCGCCCGCTCGGCGGCTGATTGGCGATCGGCAGGCCGTGTACACGACGTTGCGACACTTCTTCGCGCAACCAACGTGAGCATCTGTTTGGAGGATGGGCCCGCCCTCCTCGCGCAGCCCATGGTGTGCTACTTTACGCCCATGCCGCTTTCGCAAAGCGAGCGTGAGTTCATGCAACGGCTCGGCGAATACAAGCGCGCGTCGCACGACGAAGCCGCGGCGCAACATCGCGCGCTGCCGTTGGCCGAACGCTTGCGGCGGAGTTGGACCCTGTACGTCACCTCCCGTGCGGAAGCCAACGTGACGTCGGAGGGTGACGATCCGGCAGGCTTCTATCAACTCGCGCGCTCGCGTGGTCTCTACCGCCCATGAGCGAGCCGGTCACCGCATAGACTCGCTCTCCTCAAGGTCACATACACAGCATCCGCGTCGCACCGGCAACGCAATCCGTGTAGCAACCCACCCCCTGCCCTGCTAAATGCACTCACATGCTGAAGGCCGTCACGCTCGCCGAGATCGAGAAGATTTTCACCGTCATCGAACGCCACGGACTGTCACGCGAGGCGGTGGTGATCCCGCTGCGGCCGGCGGCGCCCGGCACGGTGAACATGCTGGCGAATGGAAAGTTGGAGATCGTCGTCGACAGCCAGGTGCCGATCGACGACTGGCTCGCCACGCTCGATGCGAACATCACGGCGTTGATGGCGGAGGATGGAAAGCGATGATCCGAACGACTGTGCGCGTTGCCGCACTTGCGTTGGTAGCGCTGACGCTCTCAGCCGGAACGGCGACAGCGCGGCGCACGAGCCGGCCCAACGCCGAAGAAGGCAGCGGCAAGCCTCGCGGCAGCGCCGCGCCGTACCACGCCTATCTCTTGATGGACGCGGGTTCGGGCCTGGTGTTGGCGGAGGAGAACGCCCATCTCAAGTGGCCGCCGGCGTCGATGACCAAGATGATGCTCATGCTCATCGTCGCCGAACACGTCCGCGACGGCGCCAACAAATGGGACGAGCCGGTCACCACTTCGCGCCGCGCCAGCAAGATGGGCGGGTCGCAGGTCTATCTGAAGGACGGCGAGGTGTTCCCGCTCAATGAGATGATGCAGGCCATCATCATCCACTCGGCCAACGACGCGGCACTCGCGGTGGCGGAACACATCGGCGGCTCATCCGAAGCGTTCGTCGATCTCATGAACGAACGCGCGCATGAGCTGGGGCTCAAGGACACCACCTACCACAGCCCGCACGGGCTCCCGCCCGGCAAAGGACAGGAGGCGGACCTGACCAGCGCGTACGACCTCGCCGTGCTCGCGCGCGAGTTGGTCAAATATCCTGAGATCATGAAGTGGGCCGGCACCAAGGAAACCACCTTTCGCGGCGGCGCCATGATTCTGCGTAACACCAACCGCCTGGTGCGCGACACCAATTGGGTCGACGGCCTGAAGACCGGCTTCTATCGCGAGGCTGGCTTCTGCGTAACCGCCACCGCGACGCGCAATGATGTGCGCCTGATCGCGGTCGTGCTCGGATCGACACGCAAGGAAGATTCGTTCAACGAAGCCGCCAAGCTGCTCAACAAAGGCTTCGCGACCTACAAGGTCATTCCGGCCGTGAAGAAGGGCGAGGTCGTGGCTAACGACGTGCCGGTGCAGCAGGGCAAACCGAAATTCGTCCGCATCGTCGCCGGCGATAGCGTGAACGTCTTGGCAGAGAAGACGGCCAAGCGCAGCTTCCAACTCGAACTCGCACTCAGCGGCCAACTCACCGCGCCGCTCGCCGTCGGCGCCAAAGTCGGCGACGTGATCGTGAAGGAAGACGGCAAGGAAATCGGCCGCGTGCCGGCAGTCACCGGCGACGCGGTAGAAAAAGCGACCGGCTTGCTGGAGCGATTCTTCTAGGCAGGTTCGAGGGTGCGGCGCGCGTCGGCGATTGCTGGGTTGCTGGGGACGCTGGCGCTGAGTTGCATCGGCACAGCGCAAGCGATCCCGTTGCTCGCCGACGCGAACTGCGATGGCATCGGCTCGGCGGCGGATTTCGTTGCCGCCTCGATCGTCGCGCAAGACACATTCGCGTTGCACGATTGCCGCGGCGCCGATCCGTTCTGCGACGGTCAGCTCACACCGCAGACGCAGGAACTCTTGCTCAACGACGTATTTCATCGGCTTGAGCTGCCCTGGACCCCGACGCCAACCAAGACGCCGACCACTACTCGTACACCGTCGCTCACACGGACGGCGACAGCGACCCGTACGCCCTCACAGACCGGGACGATCACGCTCACGGCATCGCTCACGCCAACACCGAGCGCATCACCCACCAACACGTCGCCGCCGACGCCAACGCGCACGGCGACTCCGTCCGTGACACCAACCAGCACCTTCACCCCGAGCGCTACCAGGACCCCCACCGGCATCGCGCAGCAGTTCGCTGGCACGTGGTCGGTGCATTGGGGACACGGCATCGAATCGGTCTGCTTCCTCGCCGGCATCGCCCAGCCCTGTCCGTTGTGCGTCCCCGACACCACGTACAAGGTGACCGCAGTGAACAGCCAGCTCGATGTGATCAATCAAGTGACGGGCGAGACTCTCGGCCGTGGATTGCCGATCGTATTCAACGGCAACGAGGGAACGGTAGTAACCCGGTTGACGCGGACGTTCGGCGATCCGTGTTTCGGCGTACTACCGCAGCAAGTCTTCGACTACGCACTGACCTTCGACATCAACGGCATCGGCACCGCGCTAGTGAATTGGAGCTATGGCGCAAACACCAACTGCGCAGTGTGCGAACCCCACGATACGGGAGCGATGCAGCGCATCGGCCCATAGACGGTCAGTCACAGCCCGAACTGCCGCGCGGCGTTGCCGCCCATGTAGGCAGCGGCGACCTCGTCGGTGACCTTCCACGTGTTCAAGTTCGCCAGCGCTTCCGACGGCTCGGAGGCGTCGTGATGCGGGTAGCGTGACCCCCACGCAGCGATGCCGCCGAAGATGTCGGGCAATCGCGCAACGCTCGACTCCCAAGTATTAAAGCCGACGAGGTACGGGCGCTGGAAGAAAAGTCGCTCGGGTTCGAGACTGACATCCTGGGTGGAACTCATGAGCCACAGGTAGGTCTCCGCCTTTTCGAGCGCGAGCGGCACCCACGACGCACCGGAGTGCAGGAAGCTGAGCTTGAGCGCGGGAAAGTCTTCCATGTGGCCGCAGAAGCAGAACGCGTTGAGCATGATCGCGTTGTCCATCGTCGGCGCCACCGACTCGGCGACACTGTGGCCGATGCGCAAGTAACCGGCGACGCGCTCGACGTACGAACCTTCGGACGTCCACTCGGGGTTGGTGTGACCGCTCGATGGATGAATGCAGGCAACGATGCCGAGCGCTTCGAGCCGCTGCCACAGCGGTTTGTAGTAGTCCTGGTTGGGAAAGCGATGATTGAAAAACGCCGGCCGAATGAAGACCGCACGAAAGCCCAGCTTGGCGACGCGTTCCAGCTCTCTGATTGCAAAGCTCACTTCCTGCATCGGCAGGATGGCGACTGGGATGAGCCGTTTCGGCGCCGCGCTGCAGAAGTCGCGCAGCCAATCGTTGTAGGCGTGGGCGAGGGCCGCGGCAGCGTCGGGGTTTTGCACCACCGGAAAGTACTCGGCGAACAACGTCGGGAACAGCACCGCGGTGTCGATCCCCATTGCGTCCATGTCCTTCAACCGCGCGGCCGGATCGTAGGCGCCGGAGTTGATCGGATGGCGCATGTCGGGATCAAGCGCGCCAATGTCTTCCGGCTTCATCCCCGGCTTCCAGATCGCCTGCCGGTTGATGCCGCTGGAGTTCATCTCCTTCGCCTGCGCGCCGTTCACGATGGTCACCGCCAGGCCAAGCTCGTCCACCTCGTGCCAGAACGCCGTGCGCGCCACCACACGGTACTCGCGATCGAGGTACTTCTCCCAAATCGCGGTGGGTTCGAGTACGTGACTGTCGCAATCGATGATCGGGAAGTGGGGCATGGGGCACAGCTCCAAGTTCAAAGCTCAAAGTTGAAAGCTCAAAGCCAGATTCCGTCCTCTGACTTGTCGCTTTCTACTTTCAGCTTTTGGCTAGGTTGAGGTTAGAAGTTCCTCAACATCTCCAACACGAAGCGTGGATCCATCTTGCTGACGCTGAAGCCGGTCTTGCCGTGCGCGCGCGGATCGGCTTCGGATTCGGCGAACGCGGCGATCTCTTCCGGCTTCGGAAACCAGTCGGGTCGCGGGATCTGCTTCGGCTCCTCGGTCACGAACATCTTGCCTTCGATGCCATAGAGCCGGCGCGCATTGCCCCCGAGCAATTTTTCCTGCACCGGACCCGGCACACCGATCTCGTTCATCTCACGCATCGCGCTCCACGAATCGGCGCCGTCGTGATGATACGCATCGGAGGACCAGATGCCGACGTTTTCGAAACGGTCCCACTGGCGGAACGTCCACGTCTCGTCCGACTCGAAGGCGATGGTGCACTGTTGATAGAAGGCTTCACTCGGCAGGCGGTCGGTCTTCACGCGCCGCTCGTTGGCGTACAGCTTGAACAATCGGTCGCAGTGTTCGAGCAGCTCGGGCACCCAACTCGAATTGGATTCGAAGATCGCCATTTTCAGTTTCGGATAGATGTCGAGGAAGCCGGAGAGAAGCACCTGCGCCAGCCAGGTCATGGCTTCGAAGATGAAACTGAGTGTCTGCCCATCGACCATGCGCCCGCCAATGAACTGATCGCCGGTGCGCATGATGAGTTCGCCCGGCGACACCGGCACCGGCCACGGCTCGGCCGGCAGCGCGGGGAACGTGTGCATGCCGACGACGATGCCGGTTTCTTCGAAGGCGCGGTAGACCTTGTCCATGGTGTTGCGGATCGTGCCGCTGCCGAGGATCGGGAAAATGCGATTGGGATATTGGCCGCGCGCATCGATCGGCCGCACCAGGGCCACGCGGAAGCCTTTCCTGGCGATGCGCTCCAGCTCCTGCACCGTGTACCCGGGATTTTGCAGCGGCAGCCAGCCGGCGGGAAACAAGCGGTCGGGAACGGCGGCGCAGAAGTCTGTCGCCCAATTGTTGTAGGCGCGCGTCAATGCATACGCACCCTCGGCGTTCTCGATGTACGGGAAGTTCGCAACCATCATCGTCGGAATGATGAGCACCTGATCGATGCCCATCAGGTCCATGTCCTTCAGGCGCGCATGCGGATCGTAAGCGCCGCGATGTTCGAGATAGGTTTTCTGATCGGGCGTCAGCGGCGTCTGCTGCAACTTGCGCATGATCTTCTTGTTCATGCCGGGGCCGGCGATGCAGATCGGATTGTAGCCGGGAAAATTGTAGCTGGCCCCACCGATCGCCACGGTGCGGCCGTTCAAGATCGCCTGCTTCTCGTCCTGCCAGTAGCTGTGCCGCACGAGGTCGCGGTACTGCGGTTCGACGTACTTGTTCCAGATCTCGTACGGATCGTTGATATGCGCGTCGCAATCGAACACCGGAAAGTTTTTCTTCAGCGGCGTCTTCGCCTGAGTCATCGCGTTCCTCCTGCGTGGGTGAATTACCTAGCCCCGATCGCTGTCGCGGCGCAACGTCAATCGACCGATCGAGCACCACGGCGATCATGAGTCGTGGGGCGAGTTCTCCTCGCTAACAACCTAACACTCGTAACAACCTAACAATCTATCTTCTCGGCTTGGCGCTCGACGCCACCGAAGCCGTACTCGCGCGCCGTTGCCAGCGCCTGGTCGAGCATGGTGCGGGCCCGGTCGCGGTCGCCGGGGCCATCGCGCCGCAACAGCATCTTCGCCCGCTCGACGCGGGTGACCGCGAGCCAGTAGGGCGCGCCGATGCGCTCGTGCATGGCGTGGGCTTCGGCGAAGTGCGCCTCGGCGTCGTCGTAGCGCTCGAGGGTTCTGGAAAGGAGACCGAGGTAGAGCGCCACAGAGCCGTTGACGACTCCGTGAATCCCTAACTGACTGTGCCAGGGGGCGAGGCGCTCGTACAGAACGACCGCAGCATCACGGGCCCCCAGGTGGGCGCACACTCGTGCGTAATCGATCATGGCTGCTATCCACCCCGGGCCGTAAACCAGTTCGGCGAAGCCGTTGGCGGCGTCGGAATCGAGCAGCCGACGAGCATCTTCATCGCGGTCGAGTTCACAGTAGAGTGCGGCGACCGTTGCCCGAACCCCCGACACCCCAGGATAGTCTGTGAGGGCGTGTTCGATGAGCGGCTCCAATTCGTCGAGGCGCCCCTGCATGCGACGAAGGTCCGAAACTTGAGCGCTGTAGATGAGAAGCGCGTCGGGTTGCCCGCTGGCCTGGCCGATCTCGAATCCTTCTGCAATGAGGCGCTCGGCGTCGGCGGCGCGCCCGTCCAGCAGTGCGCGAGTGGCCTGGTCCTGCTTGAGACTCCAGCGCCGAACCGGGAGACCGAGCTCGTCATTCAGTTCAGCCAAGATGGCAAGCTGCCGGTCTGATCCCGCGATGTCACCGGCCTCTCTCGACGCAGACATCAGGTGAAAATGGGCGGAATAGCGTTCCCGCAGATCGCCGAGCTGCTCGGCGAGAGCGACCCGCTCGGCCCCGGCCGCGAGCCGTTCGGCAAGTGTATCGGGGGCGTGAATAGCGTTGATGTACGCGTTCAGAACGCCTGCGAGGGTCCGGGGGTCGCCAAGCCGGCGCGCCATGGCCAGCGCCTCGTCCGCGAGAGATCTGAGCCGGTTACGGTCCGGTGCGAATTGGAGTTCTGAGACCAGCGTAGCGAGCAGATGCGCCCGCAGCGGCGTGTCCCCCGCCTCGACCGCGCCAAGTGCGGCGTTGAGTACCGCGACCCGGTCGCCATCGACGCCGCCTCCACCGCTATACCAGCCACGCGTATTCGCGACTGCGGCGCGGGCGAGTCGATCCGTGTCTCCGAGGCGTTGCGCTAGACGCGCCGCATCGAGCAGCGTCTGGCGGAAGCAGGCGTCACCGGCGTCGCGTTGCGCTTCGCCGAGACGGATCAGCAGCTCGCAGCACTGTTCATCATGGTCAGGAGGTGAGCTATCAGCGTTCTTGGGAGGGCGAGCCTCCCGGCGAGCCGGCTGCTCACCAAGCGGCTCGGCGGGAGCCTCGCCCTCCGCGAACAGTTCCAGTGCTCGTCGGTAGTAGACGACCGCCTGGTCATACGCCAGTCGCGTGCGGGCTTGGTCGCCGGCCCGGGTACTGTACTCGACGGCCTTGTCGATATCGCCGCCGACTGCGGCTTGCTGATAGTGGTGGGCGAGTGCCGTGACGTCATCGGGCCGGCGCACTTTGATGGCGTCAGCGATGCGGCGATGCAGGCGCACCCGCTTGCTCGCACTGACCTCGGCATACAGGGTCTCGTGCACCAACGCGTGCGCGAAGCGATAGGCATCGACGACGCCGGTCTCGTTGACCAGACGCGCCCGAACCGCCTCGTCGATTGCGTCCACGAGCGCTCCGTCATTGCCCTCACCCCGGCCCTCTCCCAGAGGGAGAGAGAGAAGAGACGCGAGCACACCCAGGTCGAAGTCGCGCCCGATCACCGCCGCCATGGACAATACCTGATTCGCAGCCGCGGAGAGTCGACTCAGTCGCCGGCCGATCACCTCTTTGACACCTTCGGGTATGCCGAACTGCCCGACGCTCTGATCACTCACCCAGCGGCCGTCGCGCTGAACCGGGGCACCGGATTCTGCGAGGTGGCGCAAGACCTCGCCGACGAAGAACGGGTTGCCTTCGGTTTCCCCATGAACGGCACGGACGAGCGCGTGACCGCGATTGTCCAGTTCGTGGCCGGCGGCTCCGACGATGAAAGCCTCCACACCGGCGAGATCCAGTCCGCGCAACGCAACGCGTTGCACCGTAGAGTCTTTGCGCAGATCGGCGAGCGTTTCCGAAAGCGGATGAGTGCGGTCCAGCTCGGTGTCGCGGTAGGTGGCGAGAATAAAGAAGCGCGCGGGCGAGCCGCCCGCGCTACCAGGTTGGGGGCCGGGTGTTGAGGGTTGGAAACGAAGAATGTGCCTGAGGAGCAGGAGCGTCGGCTTTGCGGCCCAGTGCAGGTCGTCGAGGATGAGGACGAGCGGACGCTCGCTCGACGCCGCGGCGAGCCAAGCCGCCACCGCATCGAACATGCGGTAGCGCTCTGTCTCCGCGTCCGATTGGAGCGGCGGCGGCAGAGCGGGGATCAGATCTGCCAGCTCAGGCAGCAAGCGCACAAGTTCGCCTGGATAGCGGCCGAGGCGTTCACGCAATCGTGTTGCCTCGGGAGGGCGAGGCTCCTGCTGAGGCGTGCCACGCGCGAGCAGCGGCTCCGCGGGAGCGTCGCCCTCACGGGAATCGGAGACAGAGTTTTCGACGAAGTACCGCAGCGCTTCGACGAATGGCTGGAAGGGCACGCCCAGCTCATCGTCGCAGCGCCCGTAGAGCACCGTTGCGCCCGCCGCGTGAGCCGTCGTGGCAGTCTCCGCCGCGAGGCGAGTCTTGCCAATTCCCGGCTCGCCGCCGATCAGCGCCACGGGCCGCGCACCGTCCTGGGCTTGCCTCCACAATTCGGCGAGCGCATCCAGTTCTGGCTGGCGGCCGGCGAAGGCGAATTGGCGGCCTGCCAATAGCACCGGCGGCATAGGAATCGCCGTCTCATCGGCCAGCGGCTCCCAGCCGACCTCACACGCGGCTACCGGAGCGTTCAGACCTTTCAAGATGAGTTCACCGACGCCCGTGAACATATGCCCCAGACCGCGCGATAAGACCCGCACGACCTCAGCAGCGAGGATCTGTCCCCCTTGGGCGGCGGCACAGAGCCGTGCGGCTTCGACTGCGGACAGGCCATAGATGTCGTTGCTCTCGCGCGTCACCTCGCCCACCGAGATGCCAATGCGCATCCGCAGAGGCGGGCAGGCAGCGACACCTGCCCCAACTGAAGCATGAGAGAGATGTGATTGAATGGGGCCGGTTGGCCTCCGTACCTGCCTAGTTTGCTTCTCGACCGCCTGCTGCATCGTCACGGCGCAGCCGACCGCATCGCCGACACTGGTGAAGCACACCATCAATCCGTCGCCGGTGGACTTCACTTCCGCCCCCCGGTGGGTCGCGACGGCGGAGCGCAGGACCTCGAAGTGGGCGCCGCGCAGCGCTTCGTACGCGTCGTGACCGAGGCGGTCAGCCAGTTCGGTCGAGCTCACGAGATCGGTGAACAACAGGGTGAGTGTCTCCGTACGCGCCACGCGCTTCCCTCTCTACCTACCCGTCCCGGTCAATCGGGACCGAGCATCGAACACTGCTGGCGACGCTGTCAAACGGAATCCCTGTAGCGGCTGTCGAACCGCGCTCGGCAGGCTTGCGCGATGCAGTCGTTGGAAATAGGAAGGAACATGCCCTCGCGCGCGCAGCCGAAGATCGCTCTGATCGGCGCCGGTAGCGTTGTATTCGCCAAGAACTTGATCGGCGATATCCTCATGTTCCCGGAGTTGGCGAATTGTCACATCGCGTTGATGGACATCGACGCGGCGCGGCTGCACACCGCTGAGCGCATGACGCAGAAGCTTGCGGCAGCGCTGAAGGTCGCGCCGACGATCACCGCGCACAGCGATCGCCGCGACGCGCTCCGTAACGCGGACTTCGTCATCAACACGATTCAAGTCGGCGGCTATCGCCCGTCGACTGTCGTCGACTTCGAAGTGCCCAAGCGGCATCATCTGCGGCAGACCATCGCCGACACGCTCGGCATCGGCGGCATCATGCGCGCGTTGCGCACCATCCCGGTGCTGATCGAGATCTGCCGCGACATGGAAGCGGTATGTCCCAACGGGTTGCTGCTGAACTACACCAATCCGATGGCGATGAACTGCTGGGCGCTGGCGCGTGCGACGCCGATCACAACCGTCGGGTTGTGCCACAGCGTGCAGGGTACGGCGATGGAGTTGGCGCGCGACATCGGCGTGCCGTACGGCGAGATCACGTATCAAGCCGCCGGCATCAACCACATGGCTTTCTATCTCCGCTTCGAGCGGCGTGGTGAGGATCTCTACCCGTTGATTCGCAAAGTCGTCCGCGACGGCCGCGTGCCCGACAACAATCGCGTGCGTTACGAGATGCTGATGCGACTCGGCTACTTCGTCACCGAATCGAGCGAGCACTTCGCCGAGTACACGCCGTACTTCATCCGCCGCGATCGGCCCGACTTGATCGAGCGCTTCAACGTACCGCTCGACGAATACATCACGCGCTGCGACTTCATGGATCAGTTGTGGGGCACCATGCGCGAGTTTTTTGAAGGCAATGAACCCATCGCCGACGTCGAGCGCAGCCACGAGTACGGCGCGCTGATCATCCACAGCATCGCGACGGGGAAGCCGCGGGTGGTCTACGGCAACGTTCCCAATCGCGGCTTGATCACCAACCTGCAGGACGGCTGTTGCGTCGAGGTGCCGTGTCTGGTGAACGGCAACGGCATCCAGCCCACGCGCATCGGCGACTTGCCGCCGCAACTCGCTGGCCTCATCATGACCAACGTGAACGTGCAGTCGCTCGCGGTCGAAGCCGCGCTCACCGGCAAACGCGAACACGTCTACCACGCCGCCATGCTCGACCCGCACACCGCGGCAGAGCTGACGCTCGACGAGATCTGGCAGCTCGTCGACGATCTGATCGCCGCGCACGGCGACAAGATCCCACAGCTGAAATGATCCCGCGGCTTCGCTGATGTTCCAGTCCCTCGACCACATCGTGCTGGCGGTCGCGGATCTCGAGACCGCGACGGCCGAGTATCGCACGGTGTTCGGCCGCGCTCCCTCGTGGCGCGGCAATCATCCCGACTACGGCACGCGCAACACGCTCTTCCGACTCGACAACACCTACGTCGAGTTGCTCGCCGCCGACCGCGGCGCGCACACGCCGTTCAGCGACATGGTGCGCGACGCGCTGGGAGACCGCAACGAGCGCCCGCTCGGGTTGGCCCTCGGCGTCGACGACATCAACGCCGCCGTCAACATCCTGCGCGGCCGCGGCTTGCGCGTCGCCAATCCGTCCGACGGAATGGGCGTCGATGAACGCAGCGGCCGGCGCCGAACGTGGCGCAATGCGCTGATGGATCCGACCACCGCGGGCGGCATGCGGTTGCTACTGATTCAACATACCTCGCCTCCAAAATTGTTGCCGCGGGCGTTGCCAATCGCCGACGACGCGTCGGTCTGCCTCGGCGTCGATCACGTGGTGATCTTCAGCAGCGATCTCAACGCCACCCTGCGGCTGTGGAGCGATACGTTCCGCATCCCCGAACAGTGGCGGCGCGACTTTCCGGAGCGCGGCACGCGCAACGTCGGCTTGCTGCTCGGCGACATTACGATCGAGATCATCATGCGCACCGACCAAGTCCCCGGCACCATCGCCGACCGACTGTGGGGCGTGGCCTATCAGGTATTCGATGTCGACCGCGCAGTGGCACGACTGCGGGCCGCGAACCTCGAGGTTGACGACCCGCGCCCGGGTCTCGCTGAAGGCACGCGCGTGGCGACGCTCCGCCGCAAGGGCACGGCGACGTTGCTGCTGGCGCGCGACGCTACTCGCCCATCAAGCGGCTGATATTCACATCACCCGCGTCGGCGGTAAGGCCACCGTCGACGACCACCGCCGCGCCAGTGATAAACGACGCGTCGTCCGACGCCAGGAATGCGACCACGGCAGCCACCTCGTCCGGGCGGCCGAGGCGGCCCATCGGCACGCGCTGCGAATACTCGGCGCGCGCGGCCGGAATGGCGAGCACGGGTTCGATCAACGGCGTCTCGATCGGACCGGGACAGACACAGTTGACGCGAATCTTCTCGCGCGCGTGATCGATCGCCACCGTCCGAGTGAGATTGACGACGCCAGCCTTGGCCGCGTTGTACGCCACCAACCCCGGGTCGCCGAACAAGCCCGAGATCGAGGCCGTGTTGACGATCGCACCACCGCCGCTGCGCCGCAGGTGTGGAATAGCGAACTTGCAGCCATAGAAGACGGCGTAGAGATCCACTTCGAGCACCCGCTTCCACATGTCGATGTCGAGGTCGGGTGCTTTGCCGTAGGCGCCGATGCCGGCGTTGTTGAACAGCACGTCCAGTGCCCCGCAGCGGTCAACCGCCGTCTGCAACAGCGCTTCAACTTGCGCCGGATCGGCGACGTCGGTCCGCACGAACGCGGCGGCTTGCAGCTCCTTCGCGATGGCCTCGCCCGCCTCGGCATCGAGATCGCTGAGAACCAGCCGCGCATCTTCGCGCGCGAAGCGGCGCGCGGCGGCGGCGCCGATGCCCGACGCTGCGCCCGTGATCACGACGACCTTGCCTGCGAATCTTCCCGCCATAACGACCTCCGTCTGCTCGCGCCGCTTCCTACTGCTGAGCAGACGAGGGGTCAATCCGGTCTTGGCGGCTGTCGGCAAGGTGTTTGCCCCACCTCTCTCCCCTTGTTAGCGTGCGTCACCAATGACTCGGCAGCAGCTCTTTGCAGCGTTCTTCTTTGCTGCCCTGCTCTATTTGTTGTTTCAGTTTTACGCGATCTTCTCGGTGTTTCTCGGACCGCTGAGTTGGGCGGCGCTGCTCGCGCTGACGTTCTATCCCGTCAAGCAATGGCTCGTGCGCCTTTCGCGTGGGCGCAATACCACCGTGGCGTTCGGGCTGACCACCGCGGTGATTCTCGTCGTGATGATGCCGACGGTGCTGATCACTATCCTGCTAGCGACCGAGTCGGTAGCGGTCTACCAGTACCTGCAGCAAGTCTTCAACGAGGGACAGGCCCCCACGATCGCGGCCAAGGCAGTGGATTGGATGCACACTTCGTGGCTCGGGCGGTTGTGGGAGCACGTGGCACCGCACGTAGCCGCGTGGAACATCAACGTGAGCGCGACGGCGCTGAAGCTCGGCGACGCCATCAGCTCCTTCCTCGTGGCTCAAGCGACAGGGATCGCCAAGAACGCGGTCCGCTTCGTCGTCAACTTCTTTCTGACGACCATCGCGCTGTTCTTCTTTTTTCGTGACGGCGACCGCTTGACCGCCTCGCTGCGGACGCTGCTTCCGATGACGGCGGCGGACAAGGAAATCATTTTCAGTCGGCTCTACGACACCCTGTCGGCCGTCGTGCAGGGCACGCTGGTGACCGCGGCGGTGCAGGGCGTGCTGGCCGGCCTTGGGTTTTCGATGTTGAACGTTCCCTTCGCGGTGATCCTTGGGTGCGCCACCGCCTTTCTTTCGTTGCTACCGGGGGGCGCGGTGGTCATCTGGGCGGGGGCGGCGATCTATCTCGCGGTTGCGGACACCATGCTGCGTGCGCTGCTCATGCTGATGTGGGGGGCGCTCGTCGTCAGCGGCGTCGACAACTTCGTCCGCCCGCTCATGATCGGCGGCCGCACGGAAATCCCAACCGTGTTCCTCTTCTTTGGTATACTCGGCGGCCTGCAGGCCTACGGGCTCTTGGGCATCTTCCTCGCACCCACCATCATCGCCATCCTGGTCGCCTTCATTCGCATCTATCAGGAGCGTTATGCCAGCGATGCACCGCCGGCGGACTGACACGCGGAAAATAGGCGGTTGACAGATCGAAAGATGTACGTGGATACTGGTGCGTGAGTGAATCTGCAGTGTTGCAACCCGCCGTGAGTTCATCGACAGCGTCGCATCGGCGATCGTGTCGTTCCTGGGTTTTGGGAGGGGTCGCTATCGCCCTGCTGGCCCCAATGTCGGCGGCGGCAGGGCCGCGAGCCAGTTCGGTCGGCGAAATTTGCCCCGGGGCCGCGCCCGATCCGTGCAACGTCAGCAGCGCGATCACTGTGATGAACGGCAGCGCGTTGGATCTCGACGGGCGGGCGCTGCACCTTTCATCGGTGGCGGCACTCAACGCCGAGAACGGCGGCAGCTTCTCGATCACCAACGCTGGCAGCGTCGTCCTCGAAAAGGGGGCGGCCATCACCGCGGTCGGCCGCGGGATAGCCGGCGGTACGCTGGTCATCGACAGCGCGGGGATGTGCGACATCGGCGGGAAGATTCTCGCCAGCTCGGTACGCATTGCCGGCATGGGTAGCACGGGCGGGGCGGTGTCGCTCACCTGCAACGGCATCCACCTCGGTGACGGCAGCGCCATCGAAGCCGTCGGGGTCAACGGACCGGGCGGTACGATTGCGCTCGCCGCCGGTCTCGCTCCGCTCACGTCGCTCAAGGGCGCGAAGCTGCGCGCCAACGGCGTGGGAGCAAGCGGCGGCACCTTGACCATCAGCAGCGCCGCCGACTGTTCCCTAGCCACCGTGATTGAGTTGAACGCCGCGAAAGGCAGCAGCCTCGGTGGCAAGGGCGGCAGCGCGGCGATCACGTGCACCGGTCTGACGCTCGCCAACGGCGCCAGCTTCGATGCCAACGCGGCGGGCGACAACGGCGACGCCTCGACGATTGGCGGCGGCTTGAGTCTCGACGCTCAAGCTGGTGCGCTCACGATCACCAAAGGCGTCCGCTTACGCGTCAACGGCACTGCGGCCAACGGTGGAACGATTCAGATCAGCAGTCTCGATTCGTGCACGCTGTCCGGGCGCGCCATGCTCAACTCGGTTTCGGTGGGGCCGATCGGCGCGTCCGGTGGAACCCTCAGTGCGACCTGCGGTAGCGTGGTCATCGATCACGGCGGCGCTGAGGCCATCGGCACGCTGCCCACCGGGACCGGCGGCGCCATCACCGTCGCCGCGACCGCCGGAACGGTGCGCCTGGATAACAGTACCACGCTAAAGGCGACCGGCGTCGGCGTGCCCGGAGGCACGATCACGGTCAGCGCCCCGCTCGGCTGCAGCCTCGGCGCCCAGCTACAGGTGGACGGCAAGGAGACCTTCGTCGCCGGCACTCGTATCGGCGACAGTGGCGGCACCGTCATGTTTGATTGCGGTGGCCCGCTCGAACTCCTCTCGGGCGCTGGCATCAGCGCCGGCGGCAGCACCGGCGCACATGGCGGGCACGTGGCTCTCACCACCGGCGACGCACTCGACATCGGCAATGGAGCCGCCATCCTCGCCAACGTGAAAGATGGCATTGGTGGGCTGATCGCCGTCACGGCTACCGGCGCGTGTCAGATCGCCGGATCGCTCCAAGCACGCGCCAGTGGCGTCACGGGCAACGGTGGCGGCGGCTCGCTGGTGCTCAGTTGTGGCGGCGATGTGACGGTGACCGGTGACGGCGCGCTCGATGTCGGCGGACCGACCAACGGAGTATCCGGCGTGTTGACGCTGCAGACCACGTTGGGCGCAGTGCAGATCGCGCAGGGCGCCGTGCTGCGCAACAACGGCGCGGCGCAGGTCGGCATCAACGCCATCGAAATCGGCGCCGTCGGGATATGCACGATCGGCGGCAAGCTGCAGTCCGACTGCGCGCGCGGCCCCGGCATTCCGATTCAGATCACCTGCACCGGTGTCACTCTCAACAGCGGCAGCCTGGTGCAAGCGAACAGCGCCGGGGCTGACGCCGGTCAGGTGGTTGTCGACACCTCGGGCTCCACCACCGGGCAACCGCCGGCGGGCTGCGTGTTGAACGGCAAGATCAAGGTGAACGGCGCATCCACCGTCGATCGCACGGCGAACCCGCCGACCGTCATACCGGGCAACGGTGGCATCGTGCGGCTGTTGTGCGGGACGGATCTCAACGTCGCTAATGACGCCTCCATCGACGCGCTTGGCGCCGGCCCGCAGAGCGCGGGTGGCCTGATCGACATCCATGCGGCAGGCGGACCGGCAATCATCAACGGCAAGTTGAAGGCGAAGGCGAGCGGCATCTCGGGACTCATCAGCATCGTCGGCGTCAACGTCACCACGACGGGGACGAGCAGCCTCGATGTCACCGGGTTCTCCGGCGGCAGCATTGTGTTGCGCTCGGCGCAAGACACTACCGTCAAAGGCGACGTGTCGATCGGAAAGACCGTGAGCGCCCGCGGCTCCGGCAGCGGCAGCAACATGGGCGGCGTGATTCAAGCCGAAGGATGCAACGTCACCGTCGAGGACGCCGGCGTGTTGCGCACCGATGGCAAACAGGCCGGCGCCAATCAGTTGGTCGCCCACGAACAGCTCACCATCAAGGGCCGCGTGTCCGCCGTCTCGGCGATCACGACCAACCCGCAAGGCAGCAACCTATTCCAATATCGCGACACGCTGATGATCGAGGATTTGACCAGCGTGACCCCTGCGGCGCAGTCGATCTACGATCCGACGCTGATTTCGTGTTCGCCAGGGTCGTAGCCGCTTGCGGCGGGCGTGATACTACTCGCGCACCGAGCGCAGCGCGTCGCCCAACATCGTAATTTCTTCCCTCAACTGCGCGCCATCAAAGACGAGCGGCGTCAGAATCAAGTGACGCACGCCGGCAGCCCGGTAGCGCTCGACGCCAGCGATGATGTCCGCCGTCGATCCCAACAGGCAGTAGCGCTCGGCGGCGCTGTGCATGGCGCGCCCATACATCGCCCCGAGCACATTGCCGGCGTCACGGAGAGCTTGCTCGCGAGTTGGACGCGGCGCCGTGAACACCATCATCGCACCCACCACCTGTCGCTGCCGCGCGGCCGCCATCGCTTCGACCTGCGCGAACCGTTCGCGAAACTGATCCGGGGAAAGCAGATAGCCGACCCAACCATCGCCGAGGCGTGCGGCGCGCCGCAGCGCCGCCTCCGACCGCCCACCGATCCAGATCGGCGGACCGCCCAACTGCATCGGCGGTGGATTCAATTTCACCGGCGCAAAGCGTACGAAGCGACCCTCGAATCCCACCGTGTTGCCGCCCCACAACGCGCGCAGCACCCGGATGGCTTCGTTGGTCCGCGCGCCGCGCTCGCTCAGCGGGACGCCGCAGGCTTCAAACTCGGCGGGAAACTCACCACCGACACCGATGCCGAATATCAAGCGGCCGTTCGCCAGCACATCGAGCGACGCGACACTCTTCGCCACCGTGGTCGGGTGCCGCAGCGGGAGCAGATACACGCAGGTACCAAGCGCCACGCGCTCCGTGTGCGCAGCACAGCACGCCAGCGTCGTCAGCGGATCGAGGATGGGCGCGGGAAACGCGATGTGATCGCCGGCCCACAGACTGTCGAAGCCGTGCGCTTCCGCGTGCGCCGCGAGTTGGCCGATCTCGCCGGCAGTTCGAATCCCGCCGAGCATGAGCCCGATTCGCAGGCGCGGCTCGCGTTCCGCCATCGGCCCACTGACTCAGCGCGCCTCGACGGCACGGTCGGCGGCAAACATCCGGCCCCGGAGCACGCCCTCGGCCTCGCGAATGATGTCGGCCATCACCTCGGCGGCGGGCTTGATCTCGTGAATCAGACCCATGCCTTGCCCGGCCGGCATGAAGCAGCGCTCGGGGTTGGCGTCGCCCTGATTACCCATGTAGTCCATCACGCCCTCGCGCACCGAAGTCATCACCTGCATCGGGAACGGCTGGATCTCGTTCGCGCGGCGTTCCCACGATTCATTGTATGAGTTGCGAATCGTGCGCGCCGGTTTGCCGGTGTAGCAGCGTGTGCGCACGGTATCGGCCTCGCCGCTCTGCACGATGGCTTCGCGATACTTGGGCGCCGCCTGCGCTTCCGGCGTGGCGATGAAGCGCGTCCCGACGACGACACCTTGAGCGCCCAGTGCGAGTGCCGCCACCAACTGCCGGCCATCGACAATCCCGCCGGCCGCCAGCACCGGAATTTTGACCGCATCGACGACCTGCGGCACCAGGGCCAGCGCACCGATCTCACCGGTATGGCCGCCCGCTTCCGTCCCTTGCGCCGCCACCACGTCCGCACCAGCTTGCGCCGACTTGATGGCATGACGTACCTTGCCAATCATCACCACCACGATCATGCCGCGCTCGTGCATTTCGATGATGAACTCCTGCGGCACCGCCAGGCCGGCGACGAAGATCTTGATGTTCTCCTCGAAGACGACCTGCATCTGCGGCCGAATCATATCGGGAATGGGCGCCAGCAGATCAACCGCGAACGGCTTGTCGGTCAGCTCGCGGGTCAACCGGATCTCGCGACGCAGACCATTGGCATCCAGGGTCGCCGCGCCAATGACGCCGAGGCCGCCCGCGTTCGACACCGCCGCCACCAGCTTGTGCATTGAGACGCCGCCCATACCCGCGAGAACGATTGGGTGCCGAATGCCGAACAGGTCGCAAATCGGGGTGCGCAACATGATTCACTCCAGAGCGCCGGGGCATATGCCGGACGGCGCGCAAACGATTACGAAACAGACGTGTTGATACTACGGGCGGCCGTCGTTGTGTCAACGCGGGGTAGCGGACTGTTCGAGCGCCGCCAGAATCGAGTCGACCGCCGCATCGGCGCGTGCGCGCATCTCGTCGTCGCTGGCGTCTTGGATCGGATGCGCCACGAAGACTCGCGCCACCTCGCGCATGCCCAGCGCGCGCGCTTGCACGTCGGCGGCCTGGGTGAATTCCTCCGAAGCAACGAAGACGGCCGGGATGCCGTGCCGTTCAAAGAAGATCGAGTCGTGCACACTGCACGTGGTGCACGACCCTCAATCGGCGAGCGCCTCGATCACCGCGCCAGCGCGCTCCGCGATCTGCTGCAACAACGGCTCGGGCGCCGGTTTGGTGAAGGTCGGTTTGCGGAAACGCACGATCTGCACGCCCGGCCGCCGCTGCGGCAACAGCTCGGCCAGGCGATCGAGAAACACGTCGCCGCGCGGCTTGATGATGTCGAGCAGCGCGACCACTCCAGTCAACCGCGCCGGGCGCGGCACAGGCTGGCGCTCCACCGGTTGGCGCTCATCCGTCGGATCGAGCACGATCAGTCCCATCGCTCACTCCTCTATTTTCTTGGTGACCATCTGCGATCCCATCGACCCGCCGACCCAGCCACCAATCACCGCCGAGAACTTTCCTGCCGTGCCGCCAGCGACGACGATCTGAATCGATTCTTCACTGGCGAACTTCGGTACCAGCTGCGCCAGCGTCTCCTCTGACGGCGCATCGCCGACGACGCGCTGGGGCAAGCCTTCCGCGCTGCCGTCGATATCGGCGAGCAAGTCGCGCAGCGGCTTGGCGCTGACTTCCTGAATGCAGCGCCGGATGTCGGCCTTCGTCCAACCGTCGCGTGTGATCGTCTGAACATGCTCCGGGCACAGGACGAGCACGACCTCGGCATAGCGGTACCACTTGTGATGCGCCACGGTCTCCATGCACTTGCCGAACGTAGTCACCACGCCTCGCGCCGTCCGGCTGAGCTGATCGACTAGGGCGCGCGGCGCCTCGGCGGCGAACAGCGTCACAGTGGAGTCCTCGCGGCCGAAGCCACGCTCGACGTGTAACGGCTCCCAGGGATTGGCTTCTTCGTTTTCCGCGATGCAGTAGGTGTACTTGCCCGGTTGCCCGAGTGTGGCGCGATCGACTTCACCTGGGCGGCCGCCGCCGACGTTGCGCACCACCAGGTTGAGCGCGCGACCGATGGTGGCGTTGGCGCGGTTGCCTTGGCCCAACACGTTGAGCCCCGCGTTCATGCCGATGCGTTGGCGAATCGGGCCGTTGACGATCAGCAACGGCGCCGCGAAGTACGTCGTCGCCAGCACCCCGTGCATGTTGAAGGCGTCGCTGCACGCCGCCTCAACCGCGGCCAGCACTACCGGCAGATACTCCGGCTTGCACCCCGCCATCACCGCGTTGATGGCGATCTTCTCGACTGTCGTCGGCGCGCAGTTGGGCGGCACCACGGCGACCACTTCGTCCGGCGCGCGGCGCGTACCGCTCAGCATGCGTAGAACGCGCGCCTCGGTCGGCGGAACGACAGGCAAGCCGTCGGTCAGTCCGCGCTCGAAGAAGAACTCGGCGGGATCTTCCAGCTCACCGATCTCGACACGCCGCGATTGTAAGCGCGCCCGCCCGCGGCGCACCGCCAGCTCCTGCTGAAACGCCGCGTCGGTGGTGCGCGAGGCACAACCGGCGCGCCAGTCGGGAATCGCTTCGCCGTCGCCAAACAACCGCAGCGCCGCCGTCCCGCTCGCGGCAGCGGCATTCCGTGCAATCCGCTCCCAATCGCGACGGACAAATCCCACACTGCTATCGAGCACAGCACCGTGCCGGTCGACGAGAAACAGCGCCGGCACTGATTCGATGTCGCACGCCAGCGACACTTCGAGATCGCTGTCGCGCACGATCGCAAATCGCAGTGCGTGCCGATCCGCAAAGGCGCGCGTGGCCGGGGCGTCGCTCTGCGAGACACCGATCACTCGCGTACCCGGCACCGCGTCACTCAGTCGCTGCAGAAACGGAAACGCAAAGTCACACGTCGGGCAATCGTCTTTGAAAAACACGACAAGCGCCGGCGCATCGGCGGGCACGGCATGCGCATGACCGGCTTGATCACGCAACGCGAACGGGGCGATGTGCGGCGCTGCGGGCGCGTTGGCGGCGGATGGCATGGGCGGTAGTGTAGTGCGCCGGCGCGCGCCGAGGCAAGGCGGCTGCCTTCAACTCTCCGACGGCTAGCGCTCTGCGGCCCGCGCCAATGAACACGGGGCTGGCGTTCTCGCCAGCCCCGTGTTGGCTGCTGCCCTTCTGCAGAGCTTACTTGCTGAAGTTTGCTTGCACCGAGAGGTTCGCGTTGACGCTGACGGTACAAGGGTTGACGGTGCCGGAACACGCGCCTCCCCAGTTGACAAACTGCTTGCCCGCCGGCGGCGTCGCTGTCAGCGTCACTGCCGTACCTGAGACGAACTTCGCGGAGCAGGCGTTCCCGCAGCTGAGGGTTCGGTCAGAGCCAGCCGGTGTACCGGTGACTGTTCCTGGATTGCTGCGACCGACCGACAACGTGAACTGCGTTGTGCCGCCACCCGCGGCGCCGCCACCGCCACCACCGCCGGCCGGGGTGGAGAATGTAGCGCCGACGTTGACACCCCCGTTGACGGTCACTGTACAACTACCCGCGGTTCCGATGCAGGCACCGGTCCAACCGAGGAAGGAGCTACCACTGCCGGGCTTGGCGTTGAGTGTGACACGCGTTCCGGCGTTGTACGACTGATTGCACTTGCTGCCGCAACTGATGAGCTTGTCGCCTGACTCGACGTTGCCATTGCCGGTCTTGGTGACGAGCACGGCGTCGGGTTGGACGTTGGCTCCGCTCATCTGCACGCTGAGCAGGCCACCAATCTCGTCCGCAGCCGGCGCGTTGCACGTGCCGTCGGCACAGAGTGCCTCGTGGGTGATCGGATCGTACCGACCAGTGAAGTTGTACATCTCGATGCGGCGGACGACGGCGCGCGTCGTCGGGTCGATGTTGCCCTGGTTGCGCTTGCGCTTGCGTTTGCCGTTCCCGCCGGCCGCCGGTTCATCCTGAACGATCGAATAATTCGATTCGAGCTGAGCTGGGTCCATCGGCACAACGGCTGGATTGTCCGCCAGTAGTTCTTCGATCTGGATCGGATGCTGGAGTTCGACCTTGAAGACGCGCATCCATTGCGCGTCGCCGAAGAGCTGCGGCGATTCGGCCGGCTCTGGCGCTGGAACTTCGATCACCAGGACCGGTGGATTGTTCACCACCACCGGTGGCTGGACGTAGTAGATCGGCATCGGCACTGCCGTCGGCGGGTTGTTGGGGATGAGCGTTCCTGGGTTTGCCGGATCTTCGCACAACCAGTTCGCCAGCGCGCGGGTCGGATTTCCAGTGATCGACGTCCCGAAGTGCTCGCACCCAGAATCCTGGTAGGTTGCCGGGTTCCATTGATAGCACTGGCCCGGGAACCACGGGACCGTATGCGGAAGCGTTCGCTGCACGAACTGCTGCGCGTTGGCGTCGTATGGGCTGTCCCATCGGACGATTGCCCCCGTCGCCGAGGGTAGCACGTTGGGGGCACCGTACCGTTCCGTAGAGAACGAGTACGGCACCTGACTCGGGGCCATGCCATCGAGCTCGATTTGAAAACCGTGACAGATCTGCCCGGTGTCGTTCGCGATGTCGAAGTTGCCGAGCGATCCGTAGATGATCGCCGACTGGGCTGCGGCGACAATCGGCGCCGCCAACACGCCGAAGGCAAGGGCAGCGAGTGTGCCGCGTTTGTGCGCCGATCGGCGCGATCTTGCTGACTTCATATCCATTGTCCTCCTCTGCGAGCGAATTTTTTTTGAACTTCCAACCGCCTACCGGTTCGAGTGTTCAAACGGAGGACATCTCAAGAGCCATGCCATGAGAAGTTTGGCGCAGAGGTTGGCCGTAGACACTGATCACGATCCTCGACGGACTTTTCTGGGGGACCTCACCCAGGCCAGATGCGGGATATCGCCACGGAATAGCGTGCGCTCGCTGCCCTCCTCCCTCACGCATGGCCTCCTCATGCATTGTACCGCCGACAGCCGTGCGCTACTGTGCCACCGAGTCCGTTCGACAGCCCCGCAGCGCGATCGATTCCGAAGGCCTTGGGCCTCCACGTGTGCTCGGCGCCGACTCCGAGAGGAGATAGCGTGCCACGGCAACACGTGGGCGCGTGAAAGAAAAATGTGGAAACGTCTACGTGAGGCGATTGAGTGGGTTGGCAAAGGGGCGCGACAACGGACAAGCCGGGTGCACGCACTGCTGAGTGTCACCACCGCGAAGCGGGAACGGGATCAGGAAAACAGCCGCCGCAGCGCGGCGCGTGCGCGCTTCTGGGCTGGCGTAGACGAAGGACGCCGGGAAGCGGAAGCACATAAGGAAGTCGGTGCATGATGGGACAATTCAGCACGACCAACCGATGCGACAACATGAACCATCGACGGTCGAACGCGCCCGTGGGTCACTGCCCACAGTGTGGGGCTGTCGTCAACGCGCGCGTTCGGCCCCAGCCGTGCAGCGAGACCCAGCACGCCGCGGCGCGGCGGGACCGCAGCGCATTCTGCGTCGATTGCGGTGCGCAGTTAATCGTGAGTCGTTGAGATCCCGTGGAAAAGCGTATGCTCACCCCAGAGTGACCTGCACCCGATGGGTCGCGCCGTCGTCGACCATCGGAATCGGTCCTTGAGCCTCGGCCAGCTCCGCACCGTCTAGTTCCACACGGGTGACGCCGCGAGTGACGCCGCGCGGGTTCTCCACTGCAATGTTGTAGCGTGCGGAGTGGTAGCGGAACTCGATCTCGAAGCCGCGCCACGCTTTGGGGATGCACGGGTCGATGAGCAGCGTCGCGCCGCGTACACGGAACCCGAGGATCGATTCGAGGCCGGCGCGATACATCCACGCGGCCGAGCCGGTGTACCAGGTCCAGCCGCCGCGCCCGACGTGCGGCGCCGTGGCGTAGATGTCAGCGGCGACAACGTAGGGCTCCACTTTGTAGCGATGCACGCCGGAGCGCGTGCTCGCATGGTTGATCGGATTCAACATCGCAAATAGTTCACCGGCCTTGTCTCCGTCGCCGAGCAGCGCGAAGGCGATCACCGACCAGATGGCGGCATGGGTGTATTGGCCGCCATTCTCGCGGATGCCGGGTGGGTACCCTTTGATGTACCCAGGGTCGAGGGCAGTGTGATCGAACGGCGGAGTGAAGAGTGTCATCACTCCGTCACTGCGGCGCACCAGGTGTTCTTCCACTGCCGCCATGGCACGGGCAGCCCGCGCCGGATCCGCGGCGCCGGAGATCACGGCCCACGACTGCGCGATCGAATCGATGCGGCACTCGTCGTTCGACGCTGAACCGAGCGGTGTTCCGTCATCGAAGTAGCCGCGGCGGTACCAGTCGCCGTCCCACGCTTCTCGCTCCAGCGATTCCCGCAGGGCGGCGGCGCAGCATCTCCAGGTCGTGGCCCGCGCTTGCTCAACACGACCGTCCGCCAGGGGAGCGAACGCACAGAGCGTGGCGTGGAGAAACCAACCGAGCCAGACACTCTCGCCCTTCCCGCCCGCGCCGACCCGGTTCATGCCATCGTTCCAGTCGCCCGTGCCCATCAGCGGCAAGCCGTGCACACCGAACGATAGACTTCGGTCGAGCGCGCGCGCGCAGTGCTCGAACAGCGTAGCGCGCTCCTCAGCAACCATCGGCTGAAAGTACGCGTCGGGCTCGCCGTCGCGAAGACCCGGCCCGTCGAGAAACGGCACCGGCTCATCAAGCACCGCCAGATCGCCCGTGACCTCGACGTAGTCGGCGACGGCATGCGGTAACCAGACCCCGTCGTCGGACATCCGCGTCCGAACTCCCTGGCCCGACGATGGCAGCCACCAATGCTGCATGTCCCCTTCGACGAACTGCCGCGCCGCGGCGCGCAGCAGATGCGCGCGCGTCTGCTGGGGCTGCGACAGTGACAGCGCCATCACATCTTGGAGCTGATCGCGGAATCCGTACGCACCGCTCGCCTGGTAGAACGCCGAACGCGCCCACACCCGGCACGCGAGCGCCTGGTAGAGCAACCAGCGGTTCAGCAGGATGTCCATGGAGCGGTCGGGCGTGCGCACCTGCACCGCGCCGAGGACGTCATCCCACTGCCGGATCACCGCCTCGAAGACCGCATCGAGATCGGCGGTGCGGTAGCGCGTGATCAACGCGAGCGCGTCCGCCTTTGTCGCCGCCTCGCCGAGAAAGAATACGATCTCGGCCGAATCGTTCGGCTTGATCTCCAGCTTGGTTTGCAGAGCGCCGCAGGGGTCGAGACCAGCGCCGACTCGATTGGAGAGCGATCCTCCGTCGGTGAGCGCCGACGGCTGATCGAGTGTGCCGTTGCGGCCGAGGAACTCTGTCCGGTCACCCGTCCATGTGAGTTGCCGTCCCCGCAGGTCGGCGAATGCGACGCGACCACCGAACTCGTTACTCCAAGCGTTGCGTGCGAGCATGGCTCCGGTCTCCGAATCGATCTCAGTCACGACGCATGGCGCCGAGGCACCACGGGATGTCCCGAGCACCCACTCGACATACGCAGTGACTGATAGACGCCGCGACCGGCCCGAGCCATTCCGGACGCTCAGCCGTGAGATCTTGACGGGATCGTCGAGCGGGACGTACTGCAGCAACTCGAGTGAGACGCCGTCCGAAGTGTGTTCGAAGCGGCTGTAGCCCTGGCCGTGTCGGCAGACGTACGGCGAGACCTCCTCGCGAATGGGCAGCGCGGTCGGAGACCAGAGGGCGCCACTATCGTCGTCGCGGAGGTAGATCGCCTCGCCCGGCTGATCGCCGATGGGGTCGTTCGACCACGGCGTGAGCTGATGCTCGCGACTGTTGATCGACCACGTGTAGCCGCCACCGTCGACTGACGTCTGGAAGCCGAACGATGGGTTGGCGATCACGTTGATCCAGGGCGCAGGCGTCCACTGTCCCTCGCCGAGGATCGTCACATATTCCCGCGCGCTGTCGGCGAAGCCGCCGAGGCCATTGAAAAACTCGATATCCAGTTGTGGCGCGGTGGTCTCAAGCCGTTCGCTCGCCGCTCTTGCGCGTGGCTCCCCCCAGCCAAAGAGGGGAGATATCCGCCGCTGCGGTCGCGGTACCGCAAGCTCGGTCTCGTACAGGCGCTTGACCTGTTCGGTGAGGCTGCCGCGGCGGCTGAGGAGGACGGCTCGAGCCACGCTCTGCAGCAGGCTCCGCACCTCGACCGAAATCAGATCGGTTCGCAAGACGAACACCTTCCCGCGAACGTCCTCTGCCTCGGGGTGCCCGCGAGACTGGCTCGCACGCAGTATCGCCTCCAGCGCTCCCTGGAGATCCGCGGTATATGACGAAGGACGCTCGTTGAGGATCACCACGTCGACTTCCAGTCGCTTCATCCGCCAGTACTCATGGGCGCGGAGAAGCTGCCGGACGATTTCGAGATCTTCGACCTCATCGATGCGCACCAGGACGACTGGCAAGTCGCCCGAAATGCCATGCGGCCAGAGCGCGGACTGCGCCCGCTCGTTGCGCTTCAAGACTTCGGACGATGGCCGCAGCGTCGGGTCGGAATAGAGCACGTGGTTGGCGAGACGCTGGAAGAGGTGGGCCTCGTCGGGACCGATGCCGAGATGATGGAGCTGCACTTGCGCCTGGGTCCAGGCCAGCGTGACGGCGCGCTCAAAGGCAGCGGAGTCGTGGTGCTTGTCAGCCAAGTCGAGCGCCTCGCTGCGCGACGGCGCGATCAGCGTCCAGAACGCGACGCGCACAGTAGCCCCCGGCGGCAGCCGCACGCAGCACCGCAGACTGAAGATCGGATCGAGCACGGTGCCCACCGTGTTGGACAACGGCCGGCCGTCGACCACGGAGATCGGCGTGCGGATGGCGCGGCCGCGACCCAGAAAGCGCGCCCGGTCGGTTTCGAACTGCCGCGCGCCTACGCTCTCGCCTTCCACGACAGCGAGGTGCGCGGCCCACACCTGCTGGTCGCCGGGCGACCGCGGCCGCCGCGTGGCCAAGAGAGTTCCGCCGTCGGCGCCGACATCGGCGACGAACTCCGTTTGCACGAACAGCTTGGAGAAGGCCGGGTGCGCCGCGTCGGCGGCGGGAGACGCCAACACGACCTCGGCGTACGAGGTCAGCTCGATCTCCCGCACGCGGCTGCCGAGATTCGACAGCGACACCCGACGCACCTCCGCGTCGGCCTCCGGTGAGACCGCCACCTCCAGCGTCGTGGTGATCGTGCCATCGCGGCGGCTGATTTCCGCGCGATCCTCGCAGAACGACACCTCGTAACTATCCGGCTCAACGCCGCTCGGTTGATATCCAGCCGACCACACGTCGCCGCTCAGACTGTCGCGCAGGAAGACGTAGGCGCCCCAGGAGTCGCAGGTGACGTCCTCGCACCAGCGCGTGACCGCGAGATCGCGCCAGCGACTGTATCCCGAGCCCGCGCTGGTGAGCATCACGGCATAGCGGCCGTTCGAGAGCAGGTGCGTGCGCGGCACGCGATCGTGTGGCGAGTGGAAGCGGCGCACCATCGGCGGAATCAGCTCACGCACACTCGGCGCGGCCATCACCTCCTCGGCGCGCGGGCGCGCCACGGCGACATCGCGTGGCGTGCGCTCCTGTAGCAAGAGTTCGGTGGCTTGGACGATCGCGTCGGCGTGGAAACGGGCGCGCATCGCGCCGCCGTGGAGTGCGTTGGCGATCGCGAGCAGAGTCATCGCTTGGTGGTGCGCCATGTAGGTGCGAACGATTGCCACCGACTCGCCTTCGGGCAATCGCGTCGGGGTATAGTCGAGCGCCTCGTACCAACCGTACCGCCCGCGACCGCCGACTGCGGCCAGCCGCGAGAAATTCTGCGCCGCGGCGTCCGCGTCCACCATCGCCGCCAGCGCCGTCGCGTACGGGGCGACGACGACATCCTCGCTGAGGCCGCGCTTGAGGCCCAAACCGGGCACGCCGAAATTCGAGTACTGATACGTGAACTCGAGATCGCGCGCATTGTACGCCGATTCCGAAACCCCCCAGGGGACGCCGCGCTCGGCGCCGTAGTGCATCTGCCGGCGCACGACCAAGCCGTTCGTTTGCTCGAGTAAGCTGCCTACGGGCGCGCGCATCACCAGCGACGGCATCAGGTACTCAAACATCGACCCCGACCACGAGATCAACGCCGAGCCGCGGTCGACCGGCGTCAAGGCGCGCCCGAGCCGGAACCAATGCCGCACCGGCACGTCGCCCTTGGCGATCGCGACGAAGCTGGCCAGACGCGCCTCGGACGCTAGCAAGTCGTAGCAATTGGAATCGAGGCGGCCTTCGGCGACCTGGTATCCGATCGACAGGAGCTGCCGTGACGGATCGAAGAGAAAGCCGAACTCCATAGCCTCGAACATCTTGCGGGCAAGCGCGGCCAGCGCCGTAAGTCGCCGCTCCAACGCGCGCGCCGTGCGACCGGAATGCTCGACAGCCGCGATGAGCGCTTCCAGCGCCTGGCCTTGCGCCGCTGCGTCGCCATTTGTGTCTCCACGCGCGGCGAGGTCTGCGCGCCGACCGAAGAGGATCACGAGTACCGCATCGCAGCGGTCCGGCAGATCAGCCAAGGTGGGGATAGTGTCGAAGAGCGGGCGGAGCGCCGCATCCAAGTTGCGAGACGGCCCTTCGAGACGCCGCCAAAATGACGGCGGCTCCTCAGGGCAAACGGTTGTGTTGTCGGTTTGAAAGGACCGTTCCGCTCGCCCTGAGGAGGCCCCATTTTTTTGGGGCCGTCTCGCAGGGCTGTCTGGGACAGGATCGACGCCCTCCGGCGCAAGCAGACGCGCCCAGGGCATCAACTCCCGCAGATCGCGGTCGTGGCTCTGGATGGAGGCACGCACTGCTTCCGCCCAGGCCAGCACGTCGGCGCTGCTGCCGTCGCCACGTTCCTCGCTCAGCGCTCGCGCGATGTCAGTGACGGTGTCGGCGTGAAGAACGATCTCACCGAGCAGCCCTGCGACATCCGCCGGGGTCTCCGCCCGCGACTCATCGAGCGAAACCGCGAGAGCGTTGAGCGCGTCGTCCAGTTGCTTCCGCGTCACCGTTTGTGTTCGGCGGTCGTCCGCGAGCGCGCCCAAGGCCTCACGAGTGAGCCCGAGCGCGTCGGCGATCCCCGCGAACCATTGTGGACCCACCACAGCCCGGCCGACCAGTTCCCGACAGGCGTTTGAGAGAGCGATCAGGTGTCCCGCGAGATTTCCGCTGTCCACGGAAGAGACGTACTTCGGCTCGAGCGAACGAAGGTCACGCGTGTCGTACCAGTTGTAGAAGTGGCCGCGAAAGCGCTCGAGCTCATTCATCGTTCCGAGCGTCGCCTCCAATTTTTCCGTGGCATCGAGCGTACCGAACCAGCCGAAGTCGCGCGCGGCAACCACCGACAGGAGGTACAATCCGAGGTTCGTCGGGGAGGTCCGATGGGCAACCACCGGCTTCGGATCTTCCTGAAAGTTGTCGGGAGGCAGCATGTGATCATCCGCCGCGACGAAGATCTCGAAGAACCGCCATGTACGACGGGCGATCAGCCGCAGTACCTGCGCGTTCGCGGCCGACACGGGCTCGGAGCCCGCCACGCTTGGTGGACGGCTCGCCCACTGCGCCACGACCGGTGACAACGTCCACAGAATCAAGAATGGACCCGCGATCAACGCCGCACCGTGCCCGGCGTACGCGACGGCGGCGGCCCCCGCTGCAGCCAACACGACGCCGCCAGCCATCCGACGGTAGAAACCGGGGACATTGAGGGGAAGGCTGAACTTCGCCTGCGCGGCGGTCACCCACTCGAGCATGCGTCGGTGCGAAACGAACAGACGGAAGAGCGTGCGCACGATGGCGTCGGTCATCAACCACGCCTGATGCGCGAGCAGCGTGAGCGAGAACCCAATCTGTGACAAACCGAGCGCGAGATCCGAAGCTACTGCGAGCAAGTGGCTACGCTTCGAAATCCCGAACCGTCGCGGCAGGATGCCGGCACCAAACGGTAGCAGCGCGGGCAGCGCGATCATCGCGAGGACGACCCCGGTCCAGACCGCGGCAGCAATAGGCGGCAACATCCACCCTGCCGCGAGCGCGAGAAAAGTAACCGGCGCCGACACCGTGCGACGGAGGTTGTCGATCATCTTCCAACGCCCGATCAAGGGAATTGCCCCGCAGACCGGGTCGCTGGTTGCGCCCCGTCCACGGCCGAGAATCCAGGGAAGCAACTGCCAATCACCGCGCGCCCACCGATGCTGCCGCGCCGCGGCGACGTCGTAGCGCGACGGGAACTCCTCGACGACCTCGATGTCGGAAGCCAGTCCAGCGCGCGCGAAAATGCCCTCGAACAGATCGTGACTCAGAAGCGTGCGCTCAGGCACCCGCCCTTTGAGGGCGGCTTCGAAGATGTCGACATCATAGATTCCCTTTCCGGTGAACGACCCTTCGCCGAAGAGGTCCTGGTACACGTCGGAGACCGCAAACGCGTAGGGGTCGATGCCCCCGGGACCTGAGAACACACGCTGGAAGACCGACCCCTCACGACCAATTGGCAACGACGGCGTGACGCGCGGCTGCAGCACCGCGTAGCCGTCGACGACGCGACGGCTATGGGGATCGAGCTGCGGGCGATTGAGTGGGTGCGCCATCTTCCCAACGAGTTGGCGGGCCGCTCCCCGCGGGAGTCGCGTATCGCCGTCAAGGGTGATCACGTAGCGTACGCTGGCCGGGACCGCGGGTGCGCGGTCGCCGATGGCAAGGAAGGTCGTGTCGGTAGCGCCGCGCAGCAATCGATTCAGCTCGTGCAGCTTGCCGCGCTTGCGTTCCCACCCGATCCACTTTCCTTCTCCCGCATTCCAGCGCCGCCCACGATGGAGCAAGAGGAATCGCGCGCCATCCGGTGCGGGTCCGTAGCGTTGATTCAAGCGGGCGATGCCCTCCGTGGCAGCACCCAACAGCGCGTCGTCGTCCGGCACACTCTCGCTGGCGGCGTCCGTCCAGTCAGAGAGCAGCGCAAAGTAGAGGTCGCCGGCCTCCGCACTCGCCAGATACCGAACCTCGAGGCGCTCGATCTGCTCTTCGATCTCCGTCGGCGTGGTCAAGAGCGTGGGCACGACGACCATCGTGCGCAGGTTCGACGGCACGCCGTCGCGTAGCTCCAACGCCGGCAGTGCCGTGGGGCCGAACTGATTCGTGACGTGGCGATTCACCAGCGCCATCGCCACATCCGACGCCGGGACGAGGGCGAGCAGCGCGAGCAGGCCGAGCGCCGATCCGCCCACCCCGCATTCCGCGACACCGAGCAGAGACAGAGCGAGGATGATGGCGCTGAGGATCGCGACCGTTCCTAGATATCCGAAGATCCCCGCGGCCGCGTAGACGCGAGTGAGCCAGTGGCGCATCGGCACGCGAAATCCGAGCTCCGTCTCCAAGGCCCGCCGTCCCTTGGCGATGAGGTAGTAGCCGGGATCTTGCTCACGGCGACGGTCGGGCAATTCGCAAGCAGGGCCTCGAGACGGCTCCTGGAAAGATGGGGCCTCCTCAGCCCGAGCGGTATTGTTCCTTGGTTCGACCGACTTCTTCCGTTCACCCTGAAGAGTCGCTTCTGTTGGCGGCGTCTCGAAGGGCGCGCCGTCCGCGCACTGGGCCGCGCGCAACGCGCGCCCGGCGACTTCGAGCTCCGAGTGTCCCGAGCCGCGCGCCAGCACTTCGATCGCGTGGCGGTAGCGATCCCGCGTCGGAAAATCCATGGCGGCAAAGTCGCTGCCAGCGCGAAGCTCCGCATCGACGAGGCTGACGTTCTCGAAGAACTCCGCCCAATCAACGGCGGACATCAAGCGCATGCTGGTGATGACATTACGCACCGTGATGTTCATCGCACCCTGCCGCTGGTGTTCCTCGCGAACGATCTCATCGGCGGTTGTGCCCTGCGCGATGAGGCGGTCGTCCAGCCAGCGCAGAGCGGGTGTCACTGCCGGATCCTGATCGCGCAGCCGCTGGACGAGCTGGACCGCGAAGGCCGGGCGCGTCCGGTCGAAGCCTCGCAGGGCCGTTGCCGCCGGCTCGGGGGCGCGGTTGCCAACTCCGAGGAGGCGGTCAGCCAAGGCGTCGGCCTCTTGGCGCGCGGCGCGACTGCTCACGATGCGCTCGGCCGCGCGGCGCAGATTCTCGACGAGTACGATGCGCAGCGTGATCGCCACTGCCCAGAGCTCACCGATCGTGAGCGGCTGCACCCGCTGATAGGCGCGCACGAACCGGCTCAGCGTCTGCGGATCGAACAAGCTGTCGGTGTGGGCGACGAAGGCCCAGGCGATCCCAAACACGCGCGGATAGCCCGCGAGAGATCCTTCCGCCAGCTTGGGCAACTGGCGATAGAACCCGCTGGGAAGATCGTCGCGGATCTCGCGAATCTGTTCCTCGACCACGTGAAAGTTGTCGACCAGCCATTCGGCTGCGGGGGTGATGGCGCGTTCCTCACGGATGGCTTCGCCGATGGTGCGATACGCTGCGAGCAGCACTCGGCCATTGTCCCGCAGTCGGCTTGCCAGCGGTCGACCGACCCCAGGCCGCGGCGTTACACGTTGAGCCGCAGCGAGACTCTCGGCGTGTTGCTCCAGGCGCTCGATGCTGAACAATTCGCTGCGGATCGGCTCTTCGGGCTCTCGTGGGGGAGCCATCGACAGTCCCTTGAGACTGCGAACAATTGACCGCTGCAATCGTGCGCTGCCTCGCACTAGCCTGAAGAAGAAAAAACGAGCTCCAGCGAAATGTAACGGTAAGATCATCGACAAGGCGCCCTGACGGGAACGAAGAGCCCACCGCCCTCGAACGAGATGTGTGCAACACCTTTCGTTGGAGCTCTCCTGTCTGGGCGGGCTTGCGCCCGCGCGGTGTGGGGAGACTCGGCACTCCCGATGGGCTCGTGCACAGTTGTGTCGTGCGCCTCACGGCCAACAGCACCGATGTGCCATCGCCGCGTCTGCCTGAGTGTGGGGTGAGGAAGGCTCTCGGAGGCCCAAATGCGAGGGTAATCCTCGCGCCGAACAGTCAGTAGGAACTGCACCATAGTCCCCGCCACCCAGAGTTGCAACCTTCGGTACTGTCTCCACACGTTGCGCGCGTACTCTGCGGATCAGCGCTCGGTCGTGCCTTCGCCCTCGACGCCGTGCGCGTCGATGTCTGCCAGCGCAGCTTGTAGGAAGGCGACGGTCTGCTCCAATGTGCCGGCTTGAATGCGGTCGCGGTTGTCGGCAGCCGAGTGCAGTCCGCGAATCTGCCCATCGCCATTGCGCTGACTGCCGAGGGCGACACTCGGAATTCCGGCGGCGAGGAAACTACGCGCATCCGTGCTCACCGGTTGAATGTCCGGTACCAGGCCCGCGCCAGATACGAGCTGGCGGAGCGCGTGATCGAGAGTGCGCACCAACGTGCCGGACGCATCATAGCGGCGCCACGCCGACCGCTCGCTGACGAAGTAGCTCAGCCCGCGCCCGTATCCCCATCGCTCGCCATTGATGACATAGGTTGGACGCGGCAGCGGCGGCATCAATCGCTCGGCCACGTAGGCCGCCGACCCTTGCAACCCGACTTCCTCGCCGGCGAACAGCACGATCTCGATCTCCGTGTGTTCGAGCGGCGGCTCGCGCCCGCCGAGCTGCTCGGCCAATTTCGTCAGCGTCGCCACCGCGGCCGCATCGTCAAGCGCGCCGGGACTGCGCGCAGACACGATCGCGCCGCCGGACATCATCAAGAGGAAGCCGAAGAAATACAGCGGAACCAACGCCGCCCACATCCGCACGTGTCGCTCGTCATGACCGCTGGCCTGGCGCCACAGCGCCGTGAGCGGCAACGCCAGGGTGATCACCAGTATCGGCACGATGAGAAACTGGATCGGGGCGCGTTGATAATCATCGAGCAGATCCGTCTTAGTATCGTAGTGGGCAGTCAAGATCACCGTGCGCTGCGGCTGCGCGACCGGAAAGCGGGCGATGATGCTGTGCTCACGCACGGCGCCGATGCGGCTCAGCAGCGGCAGCCGCAACTCGTAGTCCAATCCCAGATACGCGGGCAACAGCGCGGCGACGAGCAGCGCCCACACGAAGCGCCGCCGCCACATCAGCACACAGAAGACGACCGACAATGTGAAGCACACCACCCCCGCCAGCCGCGCGGCATAGGGTCGACAGACGAACTCCTGCAACGAGACCTCAGCACCGGCGGCGCGCAAGGTCTTTTCGAGCGCGCTCGCCGCCTCTGTCAGACCGGCGCTGCCGTTCTCGCGCGCCGTCGCCAATCCATCGAGTAGTTGATTGATCGTCATGAGCGTCGCGGCTCACGGAGTTTTCCGCGGCGAGAAAACAACCGGCTCACAACCGCGCGGCGCCGTCGTCGCGTGACTCTTCACAACTGTCGGGCCACGGGTAGGTCACCGCGCCGGTCCAACGATCGAGCACGCCCTCGACATTTTCGCCCGCGAGGATCGGCGTGTAGCGAAAGCTCGCGGCGACAATCGCGGCCGCCGCGACGATCGCGACGGCCAGTAGCAGTTCACGCATGGGCGGACTTCCTAGCACGCAGCACCGCGTTTGCAACGATTGCAATGCGTCCACCTGCTCGGCATGCTGCCGCCATGCGCGTGCTGGTGGGCCTGTGGGTGCCGCTGACATTGCTACTGACCTGGCCCGTGCGCCTCGTCGCGCCGCTCTTCCAGCACGTGGACGCGATAACCCGCAGCGCCCCACCGGCAGTAGTCGATGTCAATCGCCCGCGCACGCCCGACGACTGCGATCGGCAGATCGGCCTCGACTGGTACGGCTCACGCCAGCGCTGCCTGGCCGAGCTGTGCGCCGGCCAGAACGTGTTCAACGAATCCCTCTTCGATGCCGACAACCGCCGCCGAAAAAACCCATGCTATGGACAGAGCCCAACGGAGTACGAGGCACAATAGAGTCTTCGACTGTGAGTTCTTGAGGGGAGAACGCGCACCGTTTCACAAATCGGTCCATGTCTAAAACTCCCCTTGACCCGCTGGCGACGCTGCGATGAAGTACCGCGGGCGAGGGTGGTATGAGTAAGCTGATCATTACCGGCGGACGGCGATTGCGTGGGCGCATCCGCGTGGCAGGGAACAAGAATGCCGCGGCGCCGGTGTTGGCCGCGACGCTGCTCACCGATCAACCGATCCGACTCGGCAACATTCCCGACATCGAAGACGTGCGCGTGTTCGTTGAGATGCTGCGCGCGCTCGGCGCCACCGTCGAGTCTGCGGGTGAGGCCTGGCAGATCAGCACCGCCGCTGTGAGTTCGAGCCGCCCGGACCGGCGCCTCGCGCGCCAGATCCGCATGTCGCTGCTGCTCGCCGGGCCGCTGTTGGCGCGCTTTGGGCGCGTGGCGTTGCCGTTCCCCGGCGGCGACGTAATCGGGCGGCGGCGCGTCGATACGCACTTGCAGGCGCTGCAGGCGCTCGGCGCGTCGGTCGAAGTCACGCGCGAAGGTTATCGCTTGGCGGCCACACGCTTGCGCGGAGCCGAGATCTTTCTCGATGAGATGAGCGTCACCGCCACCGAGAACACCATCCTGGCTGCGGTACTGGCTGAGGGCACTACCCTGATCCGTAACGCGGCCTCGGAACCGCACGTTCAGGACCTCTGCAACTTCCTCGTCAGCCTCGGCGCCCGTATCGTTGGTATCGGCACCAACCTGCTCACCATCGAAGGTGTCACCAGTTTGCGCGGCGGCGAGTTCACGCTCGGTCCGGACTACATCGAGACCGGCAGCTTGATCGGCCTCGCCGCAGCGAGCGGAAGCCAACTCCGGATCGTCGACTGCCGTCCCAGCGATCACGCGATGACGCGCATCATGTATGCCCGCCTCGGTATCCAGTGGAGCGTCGAGGACAATGACATCGTCGTTCCGGAAGGGCAGCGGCTCGAAGTGCTCGACGACTTCGGGCACGCGATTCCAAAAATCGACGATGCGCCGTGGCCGGGCTTTCCGGCCGATCTGATTCCCATCGCGTTAGTGGTCGCCACGCAGGCACGCGGCTCGATCTTGATTCACGAGAAGCTGTTCGAGAGCCGGCTGTATTTCGTCGACCGCCTCATCCAGATGGGCGCGCGCATCGTCCTGTGCGATCCGCATCGCGCGGTGGTGATCGGACCGTCGAAGCTCTACGGGCAAGATCTCGCCTCACCCGACATCCGCGCCGGCATGGCGTTGCTGATTGCCGCACTGTGTGCCGAGGGCCGCAGCGTCATCCGCCATGCGCAGCAGATCGATCGCGGCTACGAACGGATCGATGAACGGCTCGCGGCGATCGGCGCGGATATTCGAAGGGAGTAGCGACTACTCGCTGCCGGTGAACAGCCAGTCGTCGCTCTCGGTCGGGGGCGGGACTTCTTGCCACACACAGTCGAGCGACGCGAGGATCGCGCGGGTGTGCTCCACGGCGTCCGGCACCGCGAGGACGACGATCACCGCGGTCTTGCGATCGACCGTGCGCACGATCGCGACGTCTTCGTAGGACTCGAACACGAACTTGATGAACGCGATGTCGCGGCGCGCCACGCGCAAGAAGATGGGAACGACATCGGTCGTGGTCATCGTGCGGGATCTGCGGGCAACGCCACGCGAAAGGTCGAGCCGACGCCGATTCGGCTGGTCACGTTGATCTCACCACCGAGCAACTCGACCACGCGCTTCACCAAGTAGAGCCCGAGTCCGACGCCGCCGCGCGCGTGTGCGCCTTGGCGGAACATGCCGAAGATCTGCGGGAGGTCCTCGGCGGCGATGCCGGGCCCGCTGTCGGCCACTGTTAACTCCAGCCGCCGCGCGGCCGCATCGTAGCCAATCGTGATGGTGATCGTGCCCGCGCGAGTGAACTTGAGCGCGTTGCTGACGAGATTGCGCACGATGAGCTTCAACTTCTCCGGATCGCTGCAAAACCCCGGCACCGCGTCGGCCTGCCAGCGCAGTGGTACCTGTCCCCAATCCGGATACTCTTCAAACTCGAGCAGCAGCTCAGCCCACAACTGATCGAGACTCACCGGCACCGACTCGATCAGCGAGCGGCCCGCCTCCAATCGGTTGAGGTCGAGCGTCGCGTTGATCAATGCGGCCAAGCTCAACGACGTCGAGCGCATGCGTCGCAAGGCGTCGAGCTGCTCGGCAGTGACGGGTCCGAGCACGCCCTCGATCTGCAAATCGGTATAGCCGATGATGACATTCAGCGGCGTGCGCAAGTCGTGCGACACCGACGCGAGAAAATCACTCTTGAGCCGATCGGCGCGCCGCAGTTCCTCGATCAGTTGCGCGTTCTCCACCGCGACCGCCGCTTGCATGGCGAGAATTTCCGCTCGTTGGCTCAGGCGATCATCGAGGCATCCGGGCGTGTGCGGTTCGTGCAGCGCCAGCACACCTAGCGGCCCTCGCCGTCCGTTGAGCGGCAGGAGCAACACCGTCGGTGGCACGTTCGGCTCCCCGTTGCTGTCGACGGCCATCGTCGTGCCCGTGCGCAGCGTGATCACCAGCGATCCGCCACGATCGAGCGGATAGTGCTCCTGCGACAGGAACGCCGTGGCGCCTTCGCTGGCGACCGGAACCAGGCCGGTCTCGCGCACGAGAAAGAGGCGTGCGGCGCTGACGCCGAGCAAGCGGCGCCCCTGGGAGCAAATCAGGAGACATAGCTCGTCCAGCGTCTGCGCCGCATGCAGCGCCAGCGATACCTCCGCCAAGGTGGCCTGAAACGCGGCGGCTTCGCGCAGCTCGGCATCAGCCATCGTGCGAGCGCTCACGTCGCGCGCAACGCCGACGATCAACGGCAGGCCGTCTTGGCCGTCGATGACCGCCGGCACGAACTCGGCATAGCTCAACGATCCGTCCTTGCGACGAATCGCCATCTCCACCGGGAACTGTAACTCGCCGCCGGCAAGAAACGACGCGATGCGCGCCCCGTTGGCGGCGAAATCTTCCGGTGTGAGCAGGTCGCTGATATTCAGTCGTGGCAGATCGGCTTCCGTGTACCCCGTAGCACGATAGAAGGCCGGATTGACCGCCAGCAACCGCCCGTCGAGATCGTGGACGTAAAACACGTCGCCAGTTTCGTTGAGCAGTCGCCACCACGCCCCGACGGCCGCGGGATCGACGGGCGAGTGCGTCAGAGACAGTTCAGATTTGCGCGCCGGGCGTGCGATCGAATTCACCTTTCATGGGTGCCCGACTAGCGCTAGCGGTCGGCACTTGTCAAAGGCAGCGGCGGCTTCGCACGAAGGAGGAACGATATCCCCGATCGCCATACCGGCGAGAGAGAGAGTGACTGGAAGGTCGCGCGTCGTCGCGACCGCTTCTTCGCCAATGGCGGCGCCGACGACGCGGCGCCCTCCACGAACCGGTTCATGAGCAGAGGCCGCCTTATTCTGGCGGCGTCTCGAAGGGCGTGTACGCGAGAGCATCGACGGTCTCGAAAGTCGGAATCCAGGAGTCACAACCCTCCGGCTTTCGCCGGCATGACGGGGCTAACCATTTCCGCGCTACGGCCGCGCACGGGGCTCGACCGCAATCGCCACCGCTTCGGTGTAGGTGAGTTCGACCAGATCACCGACGCTCAGCAGAACCAGTCGCTCGGGATTGCGGACCTTCACGGGCATCAGCTTCCCTGCCGGACCCTGCAACACAATCATCCCCAGCCGCTCGTTGATTTCCTTGATCGTTCCGGTGACGGTCGCGACACGCGCAATCGCGCCGGCGGGTCTGTCGCCGAGTTGCGCTCGGTCAACCTCCACGCCCAATGCGGCTCCTGGCTGCGCGCCGCCCGCCGGCTTGACCTGGTACGCGATCGATTCGTAGTAGGTAACGGCGACTTCGTCGCCGCTTTTGACCTGATCGAGATTCCGCACGTCGTCACCAACCGCTGTTGTGAACGTCGAGCCGTCCGGCCGCTTGAGGGTCACGTGACGCGTCTTGGGATCGACGTGTTCGACGATCGCCGTGGCCTTCACAACGGTCTCGCCCAAATCTCCACCCAGCTCCTCAGCCGCTGCGCCCGCCGACTGAAACGCGGGGTCCGGTATCGGCGCTATCTGTGGCACTGGCGGTGACGCAGAACATCCCGCCAACAGCATCGCCCCGATTGTCGCTAGTCCAACTCTCCGCTCGCGCATTTCCATTCCTCCCCTTCGCGTCCAACACCGAATCAAACGTCGCCGTTCACGGCGCGACGCGCCATTGCTCCCACACCTTCCACAGGAGCAGCTTCTGATACTCGAAGATCACTCGCCGGACGAAGGCGCGGTGATGCCACCAGGTGGCGGGATCGTAGGTGTCGAAGGGCGACGCACAGACGGTGAACTGCACACTGTTGCCGGCCACCGAGCGAAAAATCATTCCGGCTCGGCGCGCGTGCAGCTTCGACGTCACCAGCAGCACGCGGTGAATGCCGGCGTGGCGCAGGAACGCCACGGCGATTTCTGCTTCGCTGCGCGTGCTCGTCGCATGGCCCGGTGCGGTGACAATCGCGCTTGCCGGCACGCCGAACTGGGTCGCCACGGAAACATTCACATCGTGACGATCGGGGACCTCGACGCCACGGGCGCGTGCTGCCGCCACACCAGGCGCCTCGTCTTCACGCGTCAGCACGATGGCTGGCGCCAAGCCGCCGCGATACAGCTCGACGGCTTCGAGCATCCGGTCGGGCACCGAGCCTGACACCACGACGATGGCTTCGGCGCGATCACGCGGCTCGTCGACGACGAGATACGCCCCGACCGCGGTCAGCAGCGGCTGCCGCATCCACCACGCGGCGACCGCGAGCGCGAGCCACACCATCCCGCCCGCAACGACACCGCCGCGCCAACGCCGGCGATGAATGCGACCCACATTGCTTGGATCCGCTGCCTGCATGGTTGCCGGTCTCTCCGTGTCCTGCTACTGCGCCCCTCGTGATGGGGGTGACCACATGACTCGATTGGCGCTCGCACTAGTGTTGGCGGCGGGTTGCGGCATCGCGACGGCTGCGTCGACCACCGACGAGAAGGCGACCATCAAAACCGAACACGAACGACTCGAGCGCGAGCAAGACCGCGTGCGCAAGGAACAGAAGAAGCTCAACGAAGAAATGCGCGCGCTGCGGCGCGAGGTGCTGCGGCTGCGCCAGCGCGAACGCAGCCTCGCGACGGAGCCCGGCGAAAAGCCGGTGCCACTCGCACCGATGCCGCCACTACCGCCGACGAAATAGTCTCGAACGCACCGCGCGCCATCGCCCATCACGTTTTCTATGGCACAGCGGCCGCGCTGAGCGAAACGCTGCGGTGGTTGCGCCGCGACTTCGCTGTGCCGTATCGTTCGCTGCATGCCCGACGACCGCCAGATACTCGGTGCCGAGGGCGAACGCGCGGCGGAAAAGTTCCTGCGCCGGCATCGCTATCGGATCTTGCAACGCAACTACCGCTGCGCCGCCGGCGAAGTTGACATCGTCGCCCTCGACGGCACTACCGTCGTCTTCGTCGAGGTGAAGACCCGTACGCAAGAAGGTTTTGGAAGCCCACTCGACGCCGTCGACCGCCGCAAGCAAGGCCAACTGGCGCGAGCCGCCAGATACTATCTCAGCGAGCACGCGTTGCACGATCGTGACGCACGCTTCGATGTGGTCGGCGTCTGGTGGGAAGGAGATCGCGTCACCTGCGAGCTGATCCAGAATGCCTTCGACCTACCCGAGTGAGCAGTCCGAGGCGTCATCCATCAGCATCGCACGTCACGCGCACTCGCCGAGCGCGTTGTTGACGCCGACCACTAGTTCATCGACCGTCACGTCGCCGCTCTGATCCCCGTCGAACTCGGGACAGTTCTCCAGTGGCACCGTTCCGAGCGCGATGTTGACGCCCAGCACCAGTTCTTCAACCGTGACCGCGCCGTCATGACCGCAATCGCCAACGCACGCCGGACCACCAGTCGTGGTCGGCGTCGGTGAGGCGCCCGGGGTCGTGGGCGTCGCGGTCGGCGTTGCCCCAGCACCGGCTGTGGTCGCGGTCGGCGACGAGGTGAAGGAGGCCAAGCCGGTCGTAGTTACTGTCGGCGTCGCGATCACCATGCCTGTGGGAGTTCGCGTCGGCGTAGGAGTCTGGGTTGGTGTGGCCGTCGGCGCATCCGGCACGCTCAGATCGATGGCCCACAGCTCGATACCGTGAATCCCGTCGTTCACGACGAAGAAGAGATGATTGGCGGACACCCTGAAGTTGTACCCGGCGATCGCCGCGATAGGCACAGTGCCAGCGTCGGTGCCGTCGCTGCGCCACAGTTGTGTGCCGTGCACGCCATCGTTGGCGTCAAAGTAGAGTGTGCCACTCACATTGGTCAGAGATGACGGAAATGAGTGACCCGCCCCTGGATTGATATCCTTCACCAGCACCGTGCCGGTAGAGGTCCCGTCACTCTTCCACAGCTCGATCCCGGTGGTGCCGTCGTTGGCCGAGAAGAAGAGCGTGCCGTTGACGTTCGTGAAACCCGTTGGATTCGATCCAGTGGCGCCCGGAGCAATATCCTTCACCATCGTCGTGCCGGCGTCAGTCCCATTGCTGCGCCACAGCTCGCTGCCGTTGATTCCGTCGTTCGCCGTGAAGAGCAGCGTGCCGTTCAAATTGACAAGCTCGGCAACCCCGCCGCCGCTACCACCCGGGTGAATGTCTTTCACCAAGACGGTGCCGGCAGGCGTGCCGTCGCTCTTCCACAGGTCTCTGCCGAAACCGCCGTTGAAGGTGGCCACGGTGGTGAAGAAGAGCGTCGTGCCGATCGGAACAAAATTCTTCGGAATCGACGCCAAAGAGCCCGGAGCAATGTCCTTGACTTGAATCGTTCCCGCATCCGTCCCGTCGCTCCTCCAGAGCTCAATGCCGGTGGTGCCATCATCCGCTGTGAAGTAGAGGAGATTGCCGACGGCGGCCATGACGGGCGGAAAGGACGGATTGTCGTTACTGCCGGAGGAACCCGGATGGATATCTTTCACCAGGACTGTGCCGTCGGTCGTGCCATCGGTCTTCCACAGTTCGTAACCGTGGACCTGATCGTTGGCGTAGAAGAACAGCCAACCCCCGGCAATGGTGAAGCTGATCGGTGCAGAGTCGACCGTTCCGGGACGAATATCCTTCACCAACGTCGTACCCGCTTCCGTGCCGTCGCTCTTCCACAACTCGCGGCCGTGGGTGAATTCGATCGCGGAAAAAAACAGCGCTCCGTTGAATACCGTCAATCCCGCAGGTGGTGAGGTATTCGGCGGCTGGATGTCCTTGACTTGCATCGTGCCGGCATCGCTGCCGTCGCTCGTCCATAGATCGTACTCGGGGACACGTTGACTGGCGTCGCCGGCGTTCCTAGCCGAGAAGAAAAGTTTGCCCGCGAAGTTCGTGAGCGAGTCCGGAATACTGTCGGCCGTTCCGGGATAGACATCCTTGACCAGATGCGTGCCGGCATCCGTTCCGTCGCTCGTCCACAGCTCCGTGGCGCTCAGCGGATCGGTCGCGGCAAAGAACAGCCGACCATTGGCAACGATGAGATTGGACGGGTTGGAGTTCGCCGCGCCGGGATAGATGTCTTTCACCAATACGGTTCCGTTCACGGTCCCATCGCTCTTCCACAGCTCGGTCCCGTGCGTGCTGTCGCTGTTCACAAAGAATACCGTGCTGCCCAATTTCGAGAACGAGCCGGCAGCGCTAGATTGAATGGATCCGTGATTAGTGAGGGGGATGGTCCCGGCTTCCGTCCCGTCGCTCTTCCACAAATCGGAGCCCGTCGCGCTAAACGCCGCGAAGAACAGCGTGCCGTTTACGTCCGTAAACGCGAATGGGCTTTGGGCGAAGCTCTTCACCACCACCGTGCCGGTGGTCGTACCGTCACTCTTCCACAGGCCCGATGTCGTCTGGTCAACCGCCGCGCTGAAGAAGAAAGTACTACCGACAGCGCCCGCTCCGTAGGCAATTGGGAAGAGAGGGAAATTCGCAATCGCGTTGGTACCGCCGGTGGTGCCGTCGCTCACCCACAAGTCGAAGGTCGAACCGTTCGCCCCCAACGTCTGAAAAAAGAGCAAGTTGCCCGCCGCACTCAGACCGCTTGGTCCCACTCGAAGCAGGTTCGGCGGGAAGCTCTGCAGAAGTACAGTACCGGCGTCGGTGCCGTCGCTCTTCCACAGACCAAAGCCGGTGCCGACACGCGCCACGAACAAGAGCGCTCCGCCGACGTTGACGAGACCCGAAGGGAACGAACCTAGCCCACCGGGCACGATATCTTTCACTAGAACGGTTCCGGCTTCAGTGCCGTCGCTCTTCCACAACTCGTTGCCGCTCACGCCGTCGCTGCCACTGAAGTACAGCACCCCGTTGACGTTGGTGAGGCTGTTCGGAATGATCGTCTTCACTAGCACCGTACCGTTGCTCGTGCCGTCGCTCTTCCACAAACCCACGTGCGTTGCGTCCACCGTGGCGCTGAAGAAGAGGGTGCCGTTCACGTTGATGAACCCACTAGGCCTCGATTCGCCATTGGGGTTGATGTCTTTGACGAGCACCGTGCCTTGCGCGGTGCCGTCGCTCTTCCACAGCTCGACGCCGTGCACACCGTCGTTGCCGGCGAAGAATACCGTGTCACCGACCGCCCCGGTATCCGCCACGCCGATCCCGCTCGGTTGCGGATTGATGTCCTTGACCAGGTAGGGTGCCGACGCGCCGTGTGCGAGCAACGGAGTGCCGAGAGCCAGCGTCAGGGCAATCAGAGCCACGCGCAGTTGAATCATTCCTTCCTCCTGCAGATCGACTCGAACCGACTGCGACCGCACCCATGCGCCACCACGACCCCGTACAGACACAGCCGCGGCTCTTGTATCCTCAAGCAGCGTCGTTTTTCCAGTACGAAACAACGACGGCCCAGACGGCTCAGCTCTTACTCGCGCCGGAAGGCGTACGCGCATGCCGGCGCGCATCGCGTCGTTCTGTGGGCGCTCGCCGACGAGTGCGCTCAACTGGAAGTGTTCCGCAAGCGCGTCGTGCCACTGCTCGATGGTTAACGGACGTAGGCTGACGTGAGGGGTCCGCCTGCGTGCCGTGACCGGTGAGTCTCGATCGTGATCCGTAGCTCCGACGCCATCCTGTGCGATCGGCGGCTTGCTGGGCGAGATGCGATTGCTCACGTTGCTCGCACGCTTACGATTTATCTCTCCGCGACGAGCACCGCTCAAGGTGCCGCCGCACGCTGTTCCGCGCGATGAATGAAATCGCGTACCACCTTGAGGTATTTGTCCGACTCTTCGAAGAACGGCGTGTGGGCACTCTTCTCGAAGATCACCATCTCTGACCCCGGCAGCGCGTTGTGGCACAACGCGGTCGCACGCGGGCTGGTCTCGTCGAAGCGCCCCGCGATGTAGAGGGCAGGAGATTTGATTTCCTTCAGGCGCGCGGTCTGGTCCCAGTCTTTCAGGTTTCCGGTGCAGGTGAACTCGTTGGGACCCTGCATCGTGACGTAGACCGCTTCGTTGGCTCCAGCGAACGCGCGTTCGAGGGCGTCGGGCCACACCGCAAGCCTGCACACATGCCGCTTGTAATACTCGAGGACGGCGCTCTGGTATTCGGGGCACTGGGTGTATCCGCCCGCTTCGTGACGGTCCAGGGTGGCGCGCGTAGCGGCGGGAAGTTCCTTGCGATAGGTGGCCGCGTCGCGCGACCATTCGGGGAACGAGCACAATGGGTTGGAGAAGATCAGACTCACGACACCATCGGGCTGCGTGAGTGCATAGTCGGTCAGCAGCATCGAGCCCCACGACTGCCCGAGAATATGCGCGCGCTTCAATCCGAGCGCACTGCGAAGTTCTGCGAGCTCCTCGACGAAGCGGTCGATCGTCCACAGCGACTTGTCATCCGGGTGATCTGATTTTCCCGAGCCGAGTTGGTCGTAGAAGACCACCGGTCTTTCGTGGCACAACACGCCAATCGGTTCCAGGTAGTCATGCGTGAATCCTGGGCCGCCATGCAGTACGATCAGCGGCGTCGCATCGCCGTCACCAACAATTTCGTACCAGACCTTGCCGCCCGTGACAGTGACGGAGCCCTCTCGCACCGCGCATCCGAACGGGAATTGTGAATTCTCCGCCCAGGCGATGCTTGCGAGCGTGGAAAGGCTCACCACCAGGATCACTAGCAGCGCTCTCGTCGTCGGGCGCGAGCACTCACTGAACATTGGGTTTTCCTTTCCAGAACTTGAGCGCTTATCGCGCACGCGCGAACTCAACTCAAGGGCGATCGCCTCCGGAGCACTCGGTCAACGGACGACCGTGCCGCAAGGCGGCACGATTCGCCGCCTTCACGGTTCTTCGACACTCCGGTTCGTGTCTTCGACAAGTGCTGAACGGAAGTTCAGCGTGCCCATTGTGTGCCGGGCGGGGTGTCGCAGGGGCCGCCGATACGTTCAAGCGTCACCATGAGGTCGCCGAGGTCCGGACGATGCCACAGCATGTGGCCGTCGGCATCGAGTCTGCGTGTGATCTCAATGGGGAAGCGTGGCGGTCGCAACACGAACACACCATTCTCATACGTGGCGGCCACGTTGATCGGGGTCTTGAAGTCGAATGCGGACACATCGTGGATGCCGTTCTCCTCGGTGCCGTCGGCCCGCGCGTCGGCAATCGTCCCGCCCCCGATGTCAACGATTCGGTTGCCACACTGCTCGATGCGCTCCACGTAGGCGTAGATAGGGTGACCCGCTGGCACGGGCTTGCGAACCCGCTCGACGCCCAGCGTCTTCCAGAAGAGAAACCGTACGATCGAAAAAAGCCTAGAGGAAGGCTTGGAGGAAGTCTCGTCGGCCCACTCGGCGCGCAGCGTCCGCCAGAGCCCGCGCAGATCGGGCGCGCCCTTCACGATCGGCTCGGTGCACGTGGCAAGAACCGGCTTGGGAAACTTGTCTCCGTAGCCGCTCGGCGGGGTGTGGGCCACTGGGATGTCGTTCACCGACACGGCCCGCCCAGCAGTCGTCGAGGTATTCGAGGCGTCGGCGTCGCTGATTGGCGGGCACTCAAGCTTCGGTTCTGTGGACGCGTGGGCAGTCGTCATGGAGGCGCACACCATAGCTGCGCCGAGCAGAAGGTGTTGTGGAATACGCATAGGGACAGTGCGCTACCGCCGATCCTGGAACGGACTCCGGGAATTCGCAAGTGTGCGCCCGCTACGCACCGCGCCGACGCTTCGGCTTGCCTGCCTATCCGTTCGAGTCCCGCGCGAGCCGTATATCGCGCAGTCGCAACTGCAAGCGCGTCTCGCCGTTCCACTCGTCTTGCTGCGGTGAGTACAGAAGATCGACGGTCGCGCCTTCTGGCACGTCGCGGTCGGCCATTCCGAAACCGATCGCACCAATGCCGCGGCCGTCGTGTTTGAGGTAGAGCCGCAAATGGTTCTCGCCGACGATCTTGCGCGAGGCCACCGTCGCGCCGCGCGTGCAAAAGATCGGCTCGGGGTTGCCCATGCCGAATGGTTCGAGTCGATCGAGATCGTCCATCAAGGGCTGATCGATATCGCGAAACGAGAGTTCGGCATCGACGGTGGTCTCCGGCACGAACTGCTCGGCGCGGGTGCGCGCGCGCACCGCCTCCTCGAACAACCCGGCGAAGTCGTCGACCTGCTCGGCGCGAATGCTCAACCCCGCGGCCATGCGATGACCGCCGAATCCTTCCAAGACCTCGCGGCAGGCGCCCATGGCTTCGTGCAAATTGAAGCCGCGGATGCTGCGGCCTGAGCCGCGCCCGATGCCGGTGTCGAGATTCACCGCGATCAGGATCGTCGGCCGGTAGTAACGCTCGACCAAGCGCGACGCGACGATGCCGATCACGCCGGGGTGCCAGTCTTCCGATGCCAGCACGATGCTGCGACGCTCGGCGAAGTCGGGGGTCGCCTCGACCTGCGCGATCGCGTCGTTGAGGATCTCGACCTCGATGGTCTGCCGTGCGCGGTTCTCTTGATCGAGTTCTTGCGCCAGTTGTTCGGCCCGCGCCTTGTCCGTGGTGGTGAGCAATTCCACCGAGCGCGTCGCGTCGGCGAGTCGTCCGCCGGCGTTGAGCCGCGGCGCGAGCCGAAAGCCCACTGTGCCGGTCGTGACATCCGCCACGCCGCTCACCGTCTTCAACGCAATGATGCCCGGCCGCACGGACTGCGTCAGCTCACGCAGCCCATGCTTCACCAAGACGCGGTTTTCTTCGACGATCGGAACGATGTCGGCGATGGTCCCGAGCGTCACCAAATCGAGATAGCGGCGCAGGTCCGGGACTGCGGCACCGGACTCACGCAGACGCATCCGCACACCGAGCGCAAGATAGAAGGCAACGCCCGCGCCACACAGCCCGGCGAATGGAAAGCCGCTGTCGGGTTCGATCGGATTCAACACCGCGTGCGCCGGCAGCGGCGTGCCCGACACTTGGTGGTGATCGCACACGATCGCGTCCATCCCTAACTCGCGTGCGAGCGCTAGCTCTCGGTGCGCAACGCCACCGCAGTCGACGGTGATCATCACGCGCGCGCCCTGCTCGGCCAAGCGGCGCACGCCGGGCTCGGTCACGCCGTAGCCATCATTCAAGCGATGGGGGATATGCAGCACCGGCTCGTGACCGAGCGCGCGCAGGAAGGTGACCAGGATCGCGCTACCGCTGATGCCATCGACGTCGTAGTCACCGTAGATGCCGATGCGTTCGCTAGCGTTCACGGCGGCAACGACGCGCTCGGCGGCGCGTCCCATGTCGCGGAACAGCATCGGCGAGCGCAGATGCTCGGCCAGCTTAGAAGTGAGAAACGCGCTCGCCGCTTCGGGTGTGATCACGTCGCGGTTGACCAGCAGGCGCGCCAGCAGCGGCGACACGCCCAGCGCGCCGCACAACTCCGCTTCCGGCTCGGGCCGGCGCGGAACGAGCATCCAGCGCCGGGCCGGCATCAGCCTTCCAATTTAGGTTCCCTCTCCCTCGGGGCCCCCGGGGAGACGGTTAGGGTGAAGGAAGCAAAGCAGCGCCGGTGCTCACATACCCTCACCCCCGCCGTCGCCCAAAGGGAGAGGGAGTCGGAGCCGAGCAGCGCCGCCGCGTACATTTGAACGACTACCGCTTCCCTCGTCCAGCGGGGGCGCGCTCGAATGCCAGCACGATCGGGCTGGCGATGAAGATCGATGAGTACGTTCCGGTGATGAAGCCGATCACCAGCGCAAAGGCGAAGCCGTTGATGACGCTGCCGCCGAGGAAGTAGAGCGCCAACGTCACCAGCAACGCCGTGCCCGAAGTCAGGATGGTACGGCTGAGTGTTTCGTTGATGGAGCTGTTGATGATCTGCGCCATCGACTCGCGCCGACTCTTGCGCATGTTCTCGCGAATGCGGTCGGAGACGATCACCGTGTCATGCACCGAGTAGCCGACCACCGTGAGCAGCGCGGCGACGATCGTCAGATCGATCTCGTAGTGCATCACCACCAGCGCGCCGAGCGTGATCAGCACGTCGTGCACCAGCGCCACCGCGGCACCGACGCCGAAGCGCCACTGAAAGCGAAGCCAGATATACGACGCCATCATCATGGTCGAGAAGCACACCGCCAGGATGGCCTTGCGGCGCAAATCACTGCCGACGCGCGGGCCGACCGACTCGACGCGCAGCACTTCGACTTGGCCCTGACCGAATTTGGAACTGAGACTGTCGGTGATTTGCACCGCCGCCTTCGCCGTCTCCTCTCCGGTCATCGGCAAGCGGATCAGAAACTCGCCGGCCGCGCCAAAGTCCTGGATCGTGACGTCACCGAATTCAGCGCTCGCCAGGGCACCACGCACATCGCTGACCGACGGCGGGGTCTTGAACTTCACCTGCATAACCGTGCCGCCGGAAAAATCGACGCCGTAGTTCGGGCCGCCCCGCGCGATCAAGAACAGCACGACGGCGAGATTGAGGATGGTCGAGACGATGACCGCATAGTAGCGGATGCCAACGAAATCGAAATTGGTGCCGGGTTTGATCAGTTCCATGGCTTACACACTCACGGTCTGCAGCCGTCGTTGGCTGAGCAAGTAGTCATACACCACGCGCGTTCCGACCACCGCGGTGAACAAGCTGGTCGCGATGCCGATGCAGAGCGTGACGGCAAAGCCCTTCACCGGCCCGGAGCCGAACTGGAACAGGATGATACCGGAGAGGAACGTCGTCGTATTGGAGTCGAGAATGGCCGGGAGCGCCCGCTTGTATCCGGCGTCGATCGCGGCGCGCGCGGTCTTACCCAGGCGCAGCTCCTCACGGATGCGCTCGTTGATCAGCACGTTCGCATCCACCGCCATACCCAAGGTGAGCACGATGCCGGCGATGCCGGGCAACGTCAGGGTTGCGCCGAGCGCGGCCAGCGCGGCCAGAGAGAACAACACGTTGAGTACCAGCGCGGAGTCGGCGATCACCCCCGCACCCTTGTAGTACACCAGCATGAACACGACGACGAGGCTGCCACCGACAACGAACGAGAGCACGCCCTGTCGAATGGAATCCTTGCCGAGTGAAGGGCCGACAGTCCGCTCTTCGGCGGGATGGACGGGAGCCGGCAACGCGCCGGTGCGCAGCACCAGCGCGAGATCGCGCGCTTCCTTCAGTTCGAAGTTACCGGTGATGATTCCGCGCTCGCTGATGCGATCGTTGATGCGCGGGGCCGACTGCACCACCCCGTCGAGGATGATCGCCAGTTGGCGACCGACGTTGTTGCCGGTGAGTTCTTCGAAGATTTTGGCGCCGCGCGGGTTCAACTCGAACTCGACGTGTGCCCCTTGCGTGGCGGTCGGGGGACGCGGCCGGGCATTGCTGATGGCGTCTCCGGTCATCAGCGTACGGGGCTCGACTTTAATCTCACTGCGCGTGACCCGCCCGGTGACGGCGTCGCGATCGTGCAACGGCATCGTGACCGCGCCGGCAGCCGACGCATCCTTGGGGACGAGTTTGAACTCGAGCAGCGCGGTCTTACCGATGAGCGCCTTGGCGCGTTCGGGATCCTGGATGCCGGGCAACTGCACCAGAATGTCGCGATCGCCTTCGCGCTGGACAATCGGCTCGGCGACACCGAACTGATCGACGCGGTTGCGCATGATTTCGAGCGATTGGTCGAGGGCGCTCTCGCGGATGTCGCGGATCGTCACCTTCGTCATTCTCGCACGGACGACGCCCTCGCTGCTGTCGGTTTCGATCGAGAGATTGGGGAAGTGATCGGAGATCACTTTCTCCAGCGCGTCCTTCTTGGCCGGGTCGCTGAGCTGGGCGGTGATGATTTCGTTCTGCACGCTCACGCTGCTGAGGCCGATCTGCTCGTTCTTCGCGTCAGTCTTCAGTTCGTCGGCCGCGCGTTCGAGATGATTCTCGATCGCCTTGTCGACATCCACGGTGTAGACCAAGTGCGTCCCACCTTGGAGATCGAGGCCGAGCCGAATTGGGGCGGGCAAGAACCCGGGCCAACCATCGGGCTTCGCGCCGAAGTAAGTCGGCACCAACATCACCACCGCGGCCACGATCATGGCCGCGACGAGTCCTATCCGCATCCACAGATTTTGCGAGTTCACTTGTCTTTATCCTTCGCCTTGGGGTCGTCTTTCGACTTCGGTTCGTCTTTACGCGCAAGCGAAGCGATCTGCGGCCGATCGACGCGTACACGCACGTTGGGAGCGACTTCGAGCGTTACGATCTGGGTTTCGATGGTGATCACGCGCCCGTACAAGCCACCGGTGGTGATCACCTCATCGTTCTTCTTGAGATTCTCGAGCATCAGGCGATGCTCCTTCTGCTTCTGTTGCTGCGGGCGGATCAGCAAGAAGTAGAAGACGACGAACACCAGCAGCAGCGGCGCGAAGCTCACCAACGCCGGCGGCGCGCCACCCGGTCCGGCCTGTGCCCAGGCGGTATCGATCATGCATCTGCTCCCTGTTCGAGGCGCGCGATGCGCGCGGTGGCCCATTCGGCAAAGCTACCCGCCGCGATCTGCGCCCGCATCTGGCGCATCAAGTCGAGATAGAAGTGGAGGTTGTGCAGCGAGTTGAGCTGCGGGCCGAGCATCTCGCGGCTCGCCGCCAAGTGGCGGAGGTAGGCGCGCGAGAAGGTGCGGCAGGCGTAGCAGCCGCAGCTCGCGTCCACCGGTTCGGGATCGCGCGCGTAACGCGCCAGGCGGATGTTCATCGGACCGTCCCACGTAAACAGCATGCCGTTGCGCCCGTTGCGCGTCGGCATGACACAATCGAACAGGTCGTAGCCCATTCCGACGAAGCGGATGAGGTCCTCCGGCCGGCCGACGCCCATCAGGTAGCGCGGCGCACGGGCCGGCAAAGCGGCCGCAGTCGCCGCAGCCACGTCGCGAGTCATTTCCACAGCTTCTCCCACACTCAATCCGCCCACCGCATAGCCTGGAAACCCCAGCGCGACAAGTTCCGCAGCGCACTGTTCGCGCAGATCGCCAAACACACCGCCTTGCACGATCCCGAATAGGACCTGGCCCTCGTTCAGCGCCACGGTCTGCGAACGGCCGGCCCACCGGAGCGTGCGCGCCATCGCACGTTGGGCATCGGCGCGAGCGACCGGTGCCGGGAGGCACTCATCGAGTGGCATGAGGATATCGACACCCAGGCGCAGTTGAATCGTGATGACGTCTTCCGGACGCAGGGCGAGCTTGGCGCCATCGATGTGCGAGCGGAACTCCACGCCCTCTTCGCTCACTTTGCGCAGCGGTGCCAGGCTGAAGACCTGATAGCCGCCACTGTCGGTGAGGATCGGACCGTTCCACCCCATGAAGCGGTGCAACCCCCCCTGCCCTTCGATCAACTCGACGCCCGGACGCAACGCCAAGTGATACGCATTGGCGAGAATGATCTGTGCGCCGATCTCGCCGAGTTGCGAGGGCGTGATGCCCTTGACCGTTCCCGCCGTCGCCACCGGCATGAAGTTCGGCGTCGACACCAGGCCGTGCGCGGTGGTGAGCGTTCCGCAGCGGGCGGTGCGCCCGTCACCGGGTTGATCGACGGCAAAGAACGGCGGAGCGCTGGCGGCGGTGGGCACGGCGCAGCTCATTGAATCAACATCGCATCGCCGTAGCTGTAGAATCGGTAGCGCTGCCGCACGGCATCTTCGTACACGGCGAGCGTTTGCTCGCGGCCGGCGAACGCACTGACGAGTGCCAGCAACGTCGACCCCGGCAAATGAAAATTGGTGAACAGCGCATCGATCACGCGAAAGCGATGACCGGGGCGAATGAACTGATCCGCCCAGCGCGCGCCGGCGCGCAGCGTACCCGCCGCGTCAACCGAAGACTCCAGGGCGCGCGTCGTCGTCGTACCGACCGCCACGATGCGTCGGCCATCGCGGCGCGTCTCGGTGATCCGCGCCGCCGTCGCCTCGGGAATCTCGCACCACTCGGCGTCCATGACATGATCGTTCAAGTCATCGCCCCGCACCGGCAGAAACGTTCCCGGTCCGACGTGGAGCGTCACGAAGACGGTCGCGGCGCCCACTGCACGCAAGCCATTGAGCAGCGCGGGCGTGAAGTGCAAGCCCGCCGTCGGCGCGGCAATCGCACCGGGCTGCGACGCGTACACTGTTTGATAGCGCTCACGATCGAACGGCAGCGGTCCGTCCGGCCGCTTGATGTACGGCGGCAACGGCACTTCACCGTGCGCGGCGAGGAGCGCGAGCACATCGTCAGTGTCGAAGGTGACATCGTAGCGACCGTCGCCGTGAGCGGCGCAAACAACCGCCGACGCGGCATCAGCGAAGCGCAGTTCAACGCCCGGCCGCAGTCGCTTGCTCGGTCGCCCCAGGCACTCCCACTCCGCCCCCTCTCCCTCTGGGAGAGGGCTGGGGTGAGGGCTTCTTCGCCAAATCACGAGCAGCTCGACGGCGGCGCCGGCGCTGGTTCGGCCGTACAGACGCGCCGGGATGACCTTGGTGTCGTTGAACACGAACACGTCGCCCGGGCGAACGAAACGAGCGAGGTCGGCGACGTGCGTGTGCGTGCGCGCAGCCGAGCCGCGATCCCAGACCAAAAGACGCGCCTGCGAACGACCTACTGCCGGTTCCTGAGCGATCAATTCGGGAGGCAGGTCGAACTGGAAGTCGCCGAGAGAGAGGCGGGACGGTTCGGCACCGGCGATGTGAACAGCACTCTGCATTTGGCTCGCAAAAAGAAGGGCACCGCAGGGGTGCCCGTCGTGTGCGTTGAAAATCACATGCCCGGAAACGAGTCAAGGCGCGCGGGGTCGAACCGATGCATCCATCCGCCGGCAATCTTCGTAATGAGGGGTGAGATGACCAGAGCGAGCCAGGCCGGGTTACTAGCCCTGCGACTGATGCTGATGAGTCGGATCGCCATAGCCGCCGAACCGTCTGGCTCGCCGATGGCTCGCGAGTCGCTCACAATGTGCGAACGGGCGGAGGATCTCACCGACACCGAGAAACCTGTCATCCTCGATCGCGGCTTGCAGCTTGCCGAGGCGGCGGTCGCCGCTGATTCGGGCGATGCCAGAGCTCACTTCGCCGTCTTCTGCAACCTCGGCAAGCAGGCAGAGCTGGCCGGGCTCGGCCTCAACAGCCTCGCCACCGTCCGTCGTCTGCGACAGGAACTTGATCTGGCGCTCGGTCTCAGTCCCGACGATGCCGATGCGCTCGCGGCCAAGGGCGCCCTACTCCTCAATCTGCCACGGTTGTTGGGAGGCGATCCGGCTGCGGCCGAACAGTTGCTGCGTCGAGCTGTCGTGCTCAATCCGCAGAACGCCGCAGCCCGGCGCTACCTCGCGCAAGCGCTCGTGGGGCGGGGTAGCTGTGACGAAACCTTCGCACAGGTTGCGTGTCGTTGAGTCGATCGCTCACGCCACCGGTTCGGATTGCGCCTCACCCCTCGCACGCAATACGTCTTCGATCCGCACGCCGGCGAACGGCAGCGCGATCACTCCTTGGCCGATCAAGCTCGCGAGCTGAATTGCGTTGAGCACCACTCCGTAGGCGAGGGCGTCAGCCGCCGGCACGCCGAACAATGCGAGCGCGAGCTGACAGGCGTACTGGTACGTCCCGATCATACCCGGCGCTTGCGGCAGGGCAGTGCCAAAACCAATGAAGATGAACACGATCACGGCGGCGTTGAAGGGCACGGCGAAGCTGAAGGCGCGGATGACGACGTAGCTCGATAAGATCGGCAGGAACCACAGCGCCAGCGACATCACGAACACCAAGCCGAGCAGTCGCCGGTCGGGCAGGATCTGCATGCCGGCGACGACCGCCTTGAGGAACCGCATCAGCCCGACGCCGAAACGCTCGGGAAGCAACCGCACGACCGCGCGCTCGAAGAACGCTTCACCACGCCACCACAAGAGCAGCACCAGCGTCACCAACACTGCGGCGCCCACGGCTGGGAACAACGCGCCGCGCCGTACCCACACCGGTAGATCGGCGGTCGTCAGCAGGCCGAGCAGGATGTAGAAAAGGATGACCACCGAATCCATCGTCTTCTCGACCACGAGATTGCCGACAACGTTGGAGAAGCTCACCGCGCTACGGCGCGACAGCAGCCATGGCCGCACTACTTCACCCATGCGCGCCGGCAACACGTTGATGGCCATGTACGCGACACTGGTGATGACCCATAGCGGAGCCAGCGCGATGTGGGTCAGTGGCCGTAGCTCCAACTGCCAGCGCCAGGCGCGAAAGATTTGCAACATAATACTGATGGCAAACGCCGGCACCAACCACCGCGCATCGAAGCGGCCGAACGCGGCGCCGAGATCCGCCAACGGCACGTTGCGAAACGCAAGATAGAGGAACAGCGCGCTGACGACGAGACTGAGGACGATGTTGCGGAACGTGCGTGCGTTCATGCGTGCCAGAACCTGCCCCAGGTGAGGGTTTGGCGCAAGCTCAGCCTTGTCCGACTGTAGGGGCGACGCATGCGTCGCCCGCGAACTAGCAGGTTCGCCACGGTTGAAGACGGAGGGCGATGCATGCATCGCCCCTACGCTTCAGAGACAATCGACGGTCTCTGCGAAGGAAGCGGAAGGAGCTACGACGAGAAATTCCACCGCGCCATGGTGGCCATATCTTTCATGCTGCCGCCGAGGTGGCGCACCACCGATGCCTCGAAGCCGCTGTGCATCTTGCAGTTCTGGCACAGCGGATCTTTGCGTGACTCCCAGTAGTCCCAGTCGACACCGTTCCAAAATTCGCCCCAGGTGGCGAACTGCTGCTTCTCGATCAGATAGCAAGGCCCCTTCCAGCCCTTCGGCGTGCGGGTCGGATTGCCCCACGGCGTGCACGGATAGTCGCGCTCGCCGGCGGCGAACTGCAGGAACAGCGGCGTCGAGTACAGACGATACTTCTTCGAGAGCTCGAGCACGCGTTTGAACTTCTGATGGATCTCGTCGCGGATCAGGAAGTGGTTCTCTTTGATCGGCTCGTAGTGGTAACCGGGCGAGATCAACATACCGTCGACGCCAATCGAATCGAGGAACGCGCACATCTCTTCGATCTCCGCGACGTCGGTCTCGCGGAACACCGTGGTGTTGGTACAGACCTGATAGCCGAGCCGCTTGCCTTCTTTGATCATCTCGATCGCCTTGTCGAACACGCCGGCGCGATCGGTCACCAGATCGTGGGTCCGCTTCATCCCATCGAGGTGGACGTTGATGCTCAGTCGCTTGTGCGGCTTGCCCTTCTTGAAGAAGCGGTCGAGCAGCAGGCCGTTGGTGCACAGGTAAATGTGACGCTTGCGCGCGATGATGCCGTCGATCAGCTCAGGTAGTTCGGGATAGATCGTCGGCTCACCGCCGCAGATGGAGACCACCGGCGCACCGGCTTCGTCGACGGATTGCAGACACTCGTCGAGCGAGAGGCGATCCTTGAGATCACCGCTGTAGCGTTCGGGCGAACAGCCGATGCACGCGAGGTTGCAGGTGTGCAACGGCTCGAGCATCAGCACGAACGGATAGCGCGTGCGGCCCTGCCACCAGTTCTTGGCCTGCCACTTCACCATGTCGGTCATGATGTGAATCGGAAATCTCATCGGCCTCCTCGTTCTGACCCAACGGTCAGGGCGCGGATGATAGCCATCGCGGCGATCTCATTGCAACACGGATCATGGATTTCGAGTTAGCGGTGAGCGGCGGCGCTCGCCGGCGCTCGCAGCGGCAAGGTCATGATGATCGCGTCGTCACCCTGACCATAGTAGTTGCGGCGCACGCCGCGATCGGTGAAGCCCAGCTTGAGATAGAGCGCGCGCGCCGCCTCGTTGCCGTGGCGCACTTCGAGCGTGACCGAATCCACTCCCGCAGTGCGCGCTTCGGTGATGACCGACTCGACCAGTAAGCGACCGACGCCGCGCCCGCGATGCGCGGGATGCACGGCGAGGTTCAAGATGTGACCCTCGTCGCCCACCAACCAGCGGCACACATAGCCCAGCGTCGTGCGGGTGCCGTTGGTGGCGCGCACGAGGGTGACGCGCGAGAACGGCACCTTCAGCTCGTGCAGAAACAGCCCCGGCGTCCACGGCTGGGAGAACGAGCGGCGCTCGATCTCCATCACATCGGCGAGATCATCGGCGCGCATCGGCGCGAGGTTGAGTTCCACGCAGTCCCCTACCAGCGGATCAAGGCGGACGCCCAGGTGAAGCCGGCACCGAACGCCGCGAGGCAGAGCAGCGAGCCGTCCCGCACCCGCCCGGCTTCCAGCGCTTCGGAGAGCGCGATCGGAATCGACGCCGCGGTGGTGTTGCCGTAGCGCTCGATGTTGGTGAACAGTTTCCCCTCCGGCAACTCCAGTCCCATCGTCACCATCTGGCTGATGCGCTGATTGGCTTGGTGCGGAATGAGCAGATCTATGTCCGCGACCGTCAGCCCGTTGGTATCGAGCGCTTCCCGAATGACCTCCGGGAAGCGAGTGACCGCGTGGCGAAAGACTTCGCGGCCTTTCATCTTCGGAAAAATCCGCGCGTTGGTGATCATCTCCTCGGTCAGGCGTGGCCGCTCGCGGCTTCCCGGACTTTCGAGCCACAACATCTCAGCGTACTTGCCGTCGGCGTGCAGATGCGTCGACAGGATGCCGCGCGTACGATCGTCCGATGGTCCGATCACCAGCGCGCCCGCACCGTCGCCGAAGATCACCCCGACCTCGCGGCCCCGCGTGGTGAGTTCGATGCCGGTAGAGTGAATCTCACCGCCCACCAGCAGCACATAGTCACACGTGCCGTTCTTGATGTACGCATCGGCCGTCGCCAAGCCATAAATGAATCCCGAGCACTGATTGCGCACGTCGAACGCCGGCATGCCTGACATCCCCATACGCGCCTGCAGCACGCACGCCGAACTCGGCATGTCGTAGTCGGGGCTGAGCGTGCAGAAGATCACCAGGCCGATTTGCTCGGTCCGCACCCCGGCGCGCTGCAACGCCTCGGTGGCGGCGATTGCGCCGAGATCGGCGGCGCCGACATCGTCGCCACTGAAGTGACGCTGTTTGATGCCGGTGCGCTGCTGAATCCATTGGTCCGACGTCTCCATGCGCCCGGCGAGGTCGTTGTTCGTCACGACGAGATCGGGCACGTGGCGCGCGACGCTCAGAATCCGCGAGTTGCGTCCTCCAGTCTGGCTCATAGCTGCACCACCGCGGCGCCCCAGGCGAAACCAGCGCCGCACGCCGCCAAGCACACCTTCGCGCCGGGACCGACTGCGCCCGCCGTCATCGATATGCTCAAACTCACGGGCACCGACGCCGCGGCAAGATGGCCGACCTCACGGCTGGGATTGCTGAACCGACTGGCGATGCCCATCTGTTCGGCCACACGATCGGCGACTTCCGGGAAGACGTGGGCGATCACGAAGTGATCGATGCCGTCGCGCGGTACCCCGGCCTTCGCAAGCGCCTCATCGATCACCACGGGAAGCGTGACCAGACCGAAGTCGCGCACGACGTCGAAGTCGAGCGTGGGGAAATGAACCCGCTGCTCGAAGTTCTCCAACGTCACCCGCACCGGGTGCTGGCGACTCGATGGATACTCGCACCAGAAGCGATCGTACTGTCGCCCATCGCTGTGAATCACCACCGAGCGCACGCCCGCATCGCCGCTACCCGGACCCAGCACCGCCACCGCGCCACCGTCGCCGAACAGCCGCGCCACTCGCTCGCCGCCTTCAGAGTAATCTAGTCCAGGAGAGATCACCTCAGCGGCGACCAACAGCACGCGGCGATACGTTCCCGCCCGGATGAACTGATCGGCAACCGAGAGACCGAACAGAAAGCCCGCGCACTGCCCGCGCACGTCGAGTGCGCCGACGGTTCCGCATTCGAGTTTGTGCTGGAAGAAACACGCCGCACCCGGGAATGTCACGTCCGGGGTCATGGTCGCAAAGATGATGAAGTCGACCGCGTCAGCGGTCACGCCCGCTTGCGCGAGTGCGCTGCGCGCGGCCGGCAGAGCCATATCGGAGGCGCCGCCCGTCGGCGCAATTGGCCGACGAACGCCGGCGATGTCGGCCAGCGGCGCGAGATTGTGGCTCAGCCCCTGCAGGGCGGTGCGCATACTCGATTACTTCAACAGCACCACTTCGAGCGTACGGTCGACGAAGCGATGCTTGAAGCCGGCCACCGGGGCCGGCAGCTTGATGTGAGTGGTGAAGTCGGGCGGAAACGCCGGCGAGACCGCCGCCAGCTTGCGCAAAACAGGATCCTCCACCCGCCCCTTCACGATCAAGTACCCACCCTGTAACGCCAGATCGTAATCGTAGTCCGGCATGTCGTCCGGAACGCCGAACTGGTCCTTCAACGCGGAGTGCGGCACCGTGCGGGGAAATTCCAGCCGCAGCAGGAAACCGTTGCCCTGCTCGGTGAGCGTGTAGACCTCGCCGTAGCGTTTCTCGCGTTCCTGCTTGTCTTCGAACTCGCCGCCGTGAAAGCCATCGACCGGCGATGTCCCGACACTTTCGGCGGTCTTGAGCATACGAGTCAGCGGCACGAACAGTGCGGCCAGCGGCGGCGCGTACAGTGCCGCGCGGAAGCGGACTTGATCCAACGGCGCGGCGCGAAAGATCGCTTCGCGCATGCGCCAGATCGCTTCGAAGGCCGCCATCGCGAAGCCGAGGACGATCAGCGAACTGAGCTCGTCGCTGAACACGTTGCGCTTGAGTGCAAACGCGCCGACAGCCACCATCACCGCCGGATAGATGATCATGTTGTGAAGGATGTTGAGCCCGGTGGCGCCGGCGGCGGTGAAGAAGCGCTTGTCACCGACCGCGGCTTCGATGCGCTGCTTCTGACCGAACGGCAAGGCCCCGAGCAGCGGCTGCGCCAGCGCGGCGAACCATTTGAAGCCGCGCGAACCAGAGCGCGGCGCATTCAGCATCGCCGCCGCTTCTTCGAAGTTGATTTTCAATTCGCCTTGGAAGGCCTTGAGCATACGCGGCTTGCGCGGCACCCGGACGCTCGCCGGCCTCGGCCCGGAGAGTGCCTTCTCGACGCGGGCACCAATCACCGCGGGCGCCTTGGCCGCGGGGGCGGCGGCCGCCTGAGTCGCCGGCGCCGGAGCCGCTGCTGCGGCCGGGGCCGCTGCCGGCACCCCTTCAACGGCATGCCCATTCCCCTTCCTGAACCGCGACGGGTAGTCGGGCGGGAACTCGGTGCCCGGATGCAACTCGCGCGCGCGCGCAATCAACACCTCATCGACCTCCGGACGGGCCGGATCGGGGATGCAGCAGTCCACCGGACACACCGCCGCGCAGGCTTCGTGATCGTGGAAGCCGACACACTCGGTGCATTTTTCGGGAACGATGAAGAAGATGTCCTGCGCAACCGCCGGGTGCTTCGCGTCGTTCAGGTCCCACTCCACCCCACCCTGATAGATCGCGGTGTTGGGACATTCCGGTTCACACGCGCCGCAGTTGATGCACTCCGACGTAATTACGGTCGCCATAGAGACAGCTCTCCTTCAATCGACTGCCAACGGCTGGCTTAGCGTGTTTCCCAGGTCGATTCAACGAAGGCGTCGGAGACGCGTGCGGCTCAGAAGACTAGCTCAGTTTGCGCGCTAGCTCGCTGGCGAGCTTGCCGTCGTACTGCCCGGCGTATCGCTGCTTGAGCGTCGCCATGATGGGGCCGATGGCGGGACTGCCGAGTTCCTGCGCGATCTCGCGGATCACGGCTTCGAGCCGCGGAGCATCCATCTGCGCCGGGAGATACGCTTCGAGCACAACTTGTTCGGCGCGATTCTGGGCAACAAGTTCCTCGCGGCCGCTCTTGGCTGCGAATCCCGCAGCTTCCGTACGCTTATTGATCTCCTTGCGAATCAGTCCGGCGATCTCCGCCTCGGGCAGCTCGGGGATCTGCTTGTCGACCTTGACGCTCTTGATGGCCGCCAACACGCCGCGCAACACGTAGACCGTGGACATATCGCGCGCCTTCATCGCTGTCGTCAGGTCGCGCTGCAACTGGGCTTCGCTCGCCATGATCAGCTCCCGACAAAGATCCGGCGCGCGGTCGCGAAAGTGTCCTGCGGAGTCACGACGCCGTCGCCGTTGGCATCAACACCCGCGGCGGCCGCAAAGGTGCCCCGCCCGACATCTTCGACACGGTGACTGTCACTGTCTGTGACCTGCCGCTGCGCCGCCACCAGATCCGCGGCGGAGACCCGTCCATCGCCATTGCCGTCGCCGCGCAGCACCGGTGTCGCACCCGAGTTGTTGAGGGCCGACACATTCATCGCGGTCGAAGCGTTGCCGGTTGCAACATCGTAGCGTCCGTCGGCGTTGAAGTCGGCCGTAACGATTGCCTTCGGTTGGCGGCTGATCGTCACACTGCCGGCGCGCATCAAGCGCCCGGTTTGGGTGTTCACCAGCACGGTCACGTCGTTCGACACTTGATTGGCGACGACGATGTCGGGCCGCCCGTCACCATTGAAGTCGCGGGCAACGATCCCCGACGGGGTACTGCCGGCTGCGGGTGGGAACGTCGGAATCGTGAAGCTGCCCATGCCGTTGCCGGTGTACACTTCCACGCGCTGGCCGGTGGCCGTCGCCACCGCGAAGTCATCGAAGCCATCGCGATTCAAGTCGAGGGTCGCGAGCGCCACTGGATTCATCCCGACCGGCACCACCGAGCCGGTGTGAAAGGTGCCGTTGCCATTGCCAAGCAGAACCGACACGTTGTCGGAGCCGCTGTTGGCAATGGCGAGATCCTCGAAGGCGTCACCGTTGAAGTGCCCGACCACGATGGCCACCGGCGTGTTGCGGACACCCGTCGTGCCTGCGCTGTGCAACGTGCCGTCGCCGTTGCCCAACATCACCGTGACAGAGCCCGGCTCACCGATGGACACAAGGGCGATGTCCGGGATGCGATTGTTGTCGAAGTCGCCGACGACACCCGCTACCGCGTGAGCCGTCGTGGCAATGACCGCCTGCGAATCGAACGTGCCGTCACCATGACCCAACAGCATCGAGATGCTGCCGGTGCCACCATTCACGGTGGCCAGATCGAGCTTGCCGTCGCGATTGAAGTCGGCCGCGACCGCCGCGCTCGGGTTGCTGTCTACCTCGATGTCGCTGCCCGCGAGAAATTTGCCGTCCGCTCGCGCCAGATACAAGCGCGCGCGACTGCTCGTATCGGCTCCGAAGGTGACCGCGATGTCCGGCAAGCTGTCACCATCGAAGTCCCCTGCCACCATGCCAGAGACCGTCGAGCCGACCAAGATGTCTTCAACGCCCAGCAAACGCCCGGGACTGCGATTGAGCAGCACCGCCACGTCGGGGCCTTGGGTTGCCTGGTTGCCGGTGACCACGTCGGGCTTGCCGTCACCGTCGAGATCACCGACGGCCACCACGAGCGGCTCTCCATCCGCCACGAACGTGCGGGCGGTCGCGAAATGTCCGCGCCCGTCGCCTAACAACACACTCGCATCGGTGCTCCGGCTATTGCTCGTGACAATGTCGAGATGATTGTCACCATTGGTGTCGGTGACCACGACGTCCGACGGCGTATTGCCGGCTGCTAGGGTCGGCCCAACGGTGAAGTGTCCCTGCCCGTCTCCGAGCAACACCACCAGACCGGTCGGTACCGCGACGATCAAGTCACGCCGGGTGTCTTCGTTGACGTCGCCGCCGGCGGCGGCGGCGGGTGCCGTTCCTATGTTCGTGTCGATGCGCGGCATGAAGTTTCCGTGTCCATCGCCGAGAAACACCGAGACGGTCTGACTGGCGCTGTTAATCGCCACGACATCGGGCTTGGTATCACCATTGAAGTCACCGATGACGACGGCGTTGGTCTTGGAACCCGCCGCGCGGGTCGTGATCCGCCCGAAGGTACCGTCGCCATTTCCGAACAGGACACTGACCTTGCCGTCACCGTCGCCGTTACCTTCGCTGACCACCGCCACGTCGATGTGTCCATCGCCATCGAGGTCGGCCGCGGCCACGGCCCCGGGGCCCGCAATCGTGTTGCACGTCCCCACGCCGGCTACGCGACATTCGTCCATGTCGCCGGTCAACTGTGGGTTGCAGCGCCGGCTGAAATCCCCCGTACACACACCACCGAGCACAAACGTCAACGGGCTGCATGTGCCGACGCTGTCCAGCTCGCATTCATCGAGACTGCCGGAATCCATCGAGGGCTCGCACTCCCTGCTGGTGTCGCCCGTGCAGTAGTAGTGAAAGCATACCGGGTCACCGTTCGGACACGGATCGCTAAAGCGCTTGAGGACCGATACGGTCGACACGTTGGCATTGGAGACCACGACATCGGGATTGTGATCCCCGTCCATGTCGGCGATCGCCAACCCCATCGGCACCGTGCCCGCGTTGAACTTCGGGAACGAGAACACGTTGCCCATGCCGTCGCCCGTCAAGAGCGTGATCGACGCACTATCGGAGTTCGCCGTGATCACGTCCAAGTGGCCATCCTTGTCCATGTCGGCGATCGCGATCGCCGAGGGCCGGCCATCGGTTCCCGTGGTCACAGCCGAGTCGAAGTTCGCCGTTTGCGCCCCCACCCATACCGGCACCAACAGCACGCCCACACCCACCAGCCTCGTACGAAACCGCCACATGGAATCCTCCTCTGCACTACCCTAATACACTAAATCGCCCAGCCGCTCCCAGCGCACCCGCCACACATCCCAATCGATGGAGAAATAGATCAGGAAGGCTTTGCCATGGATCGCGTCCAAGCTCACAAAGCCCCAGAAGCGACCATCGAGACTGCGATCGCGATTGTCGCCCATGACGAACACATGGTCGGGCGGCACCGTGACCGGCCCGAAGTTGTCGCGCGGCGCGGGGCCGCCGACTTGATTGCGGCCATCGGCAAAGTACGCGTGCTCGTTGTCACGGGGCACGCCATTGACGAACACGTGCTTATCGCGCACCTCGATTACCTCGCCCGCCACCGCGATCACGCGCTTGATGAAGTCCTTGGTCACGTCCTGGGGATAAATGAATACGATGATGTCGCCCGGCTTCGGCGTGCCGAATCGAACCAGGTTCTTTTCGAGAAACGGGATGCGAATACCGTAGGCAAGCTTGTTGACGAGGAGATGATCACCGATCTGGAGCGTCGGCACCATCGAGCTGGAAGGAATCTTAAACGCTTGGACGAAGAAGGTGCGAATGAACAGCGCCACCAGCACCGCCACGACGATGGCTTCGATATACTCACGCGCCGTCGACTTGGTCGCCGGGCGCGCGCTCGTGCCGGCCGCGGTTTTGGCGACAATCGAACCCGTTCGTGGCGTGCGTGCAGACATCGCGTGTGACCTTAGCCTTGAAAACGCAGCTTCGCCTAGTAAATTCGCGCCTACGCTTCCACCTTGAGAACAGCCAGGAACGCTTCCGGCGGAATCTCGACCCGGCCGACTTGCTTCATGCGCTTCTTGCCTTCCTTCTGCTTCTCGAGCAGCTTGCGCTTACGCGTGATGTCGCCGCCGTAGCACTTGGCGGTCACGTTCTTGCGCAGCGCGCGCACGGTTTCGCGCGCGATGATCTTGCTGCCGATGGCGGCCTGGATGATCACTTCGAACATTTGCTGCGGGATGAGTTCCTTCATCTTCTCGGCCAGCTCACGCCCACGCGGATACGCGCGCTCGCGGTGGATGATGAGGGAGAGGGCGTCGACCGCCTCGCCATTGATGCGCACGTCGAGCTTGATCAGATCCCCGGGTCGGAGATCGAGGAACTCATAGTCGAGCGAGGCGTATCCCTTGCTCACCGACTTCAAGCGATCGTAGAAGTCGAGCACCACCTCGTTGAGCGGCAATTCGTAAATCACCGCGGCACGGCCGCGGCCGAAGAATTTCAACTCGCGCTGCTTGCCGCGTTTTTCTTCGCAGAGCTTGAGCACGCCGCCCAGATAGGTCTCGGGAACGTGAACCGTGGCCACGATGAACGGTTCCTCGAAGGTCGCGATGCTCTGCGCGTCGGGTAACTTCACCGGGCTATCGACCATCAAGACCTCGCCGGTGATCGTCGTAACGCGATACGCCACGGTGGGCGCGGTGGTGATCAACGTGAGGTTGAATTCGCGCTCGAGCCGCTCGCGGATCACGTCCATGTGCAACAGCCCGAGAAAGCCGCAGCGGAAACCGAAGCCGAGCGCCACCGACACTTCGGGTTCGTAGGTGAATGACGAATCGTTCAGGCGCAGCTTCTCCATCGCCTCGCGCAGCGGGCCGTACTGCGTCGTGTCGGCCGGATAGAGTCCGCTGAACACCATCGGCTTCACGCTCTTGAACCCCGGCAGCGGCAGCGCCGTCGGACGATCGGCTTCGGTGACCGTATCGCCGATGTTGGTGTGCCGGATGTCTTTGATGCCGGCCATGATGAATCCGACTTCGCCCGACTCCAACGCGTCGATGACCGTGGCGCGAGGCGCGAACACGCCGACTCGGGTGACATCGAATTGCGCACCGGTGGTCATCATCACGATGCGCATGCCGGCGGTGACGCGGCCGTCCAGCACGCGCACCAGCACGACGGCACCGTGATAGGGATCGAACCAGCTATCGAAAATCAACGCCTTCAGCGGCGCGGTCGGATCGCCGAGCGGGGCCGGAATACGCTGCACGATCGCTTCGAGCACCGCCTCCGTCCCGATGCCGGCCTTCGCACTGGTGCGCACGGCTTCGTGTGCATCGAGGCCGATGATCTCTTCAATCTCAGCGATGACTCGCTCCGGCTCAGCGCTCGGCAGATCGATCTTGTTGAGCACCGGCACGACGGTGAGATTGGCATCGATGGCGAGGTACGCGTTGGCCACCGTCTGCGCCTCGACGCCTTGCGCCGCGTCCACTACCAGCAGCGCTCCCTCGCATGCCGCCAAGCTGCGCGACACCTCATACGCGAAGTCGACGTGCCCCGGCGTATCGATCAGGTTCAGGACATAGTCGTTGCCGTCTTGCGCGTGGTAGTACAAGCGCACCGCGCTGGCCTTGATGGTGATGCCCCGCTCGCGCTCGAGATCCATGCTGTCGAGAATCTGCGCCTGGCGCTCGCGTTCGGTGATCGCGCCGGTGAACTCGAGCAGCCGATCGGCCAGCGTCGACTTGCCGTGGTCGATGTGGGCGACGATCGAGAAATTGCGAATGAACTGCAGCTCCATAGGACGATGGTCAGGTGCTCGGAAGCGGATGCCGCGTTCGGAGGGACATGCCCCAGCCCCTCTTCACCTGACACCTCACTGTTTCCGCGCGCGAAACCACTCCACCGTCTGGCGCAGTCCTTCGTCGAGCGACACTTCCGGACGCCAGCGGAGCACGCGGCCAGCGGCCGACGCGTCGATCACACTGCGGAGCTGCTCGCCGGGCTTGGCCGGGCCGTGCTGCGCCGGCGCACTGGAACCACACAACGGCGCCAAGCGTTCGTACAGCGTGTTCACGTCGGTCTCGCGCCCGTTGCCGAAGTTCAACGCGCCGCAATAGTCTGACTTCAACGCGGCGACGCTGGCCCGTGCGAGATCACCGACGAAGACATAGTCGCGCGTCTGCTTGCCATCGCCGTTGATGATCGGGTGCTCGCCGCGAAGGAACTTCTCGATGAAGATGGCGATCACGCCGGCCTCACCGTGCGGGTTCTGGCGCGGGCCGTACACGTTGCCGTAGCGACAGGCGAGGTACGGGATGCCGTAGGCGGTGAAATAGAAAAACAGATAACGCTCACTCGAGAGCTTGGCGACGCCGTACGGGCTGATCGGTGCGAGCGGATGGGTCTCGGGCGCGGGAAAGGCTTCCTGCTCGCCGTAGATCGCGCCGCCCGTCGAGGCGAAGATCACTCGCTTCAAACCATTGCGCCGCCCCTGCTCCATCAAGTTGAGCAAGCCGACGATATTGACGCGCGCGTCGAACACCGGATCGGCAACCGAACGGCGCACGTCCATCTGCGCCGCGTGGTGATTGAGCACCTCGGGCTTCTCGCGCGCGAAGAGTTCCCCAACTGCGGCGCCATCCTGGATGTCGAGTTGAACGAAGCGAGCCTTGGGGTTGAGGTTCGCCCGCTTACCCGACGATAGGTCGTCGACCACCACGACATCGTGACCCGCCGCGACGTAGGCATCGGTGATATGCGAAGCGATGAAGCCGGCGCCGCCTGTGACCACGATCTTCATGCGCGCTCCTGAGCGAAGAGTTGCCGGAAGTACTCGACGGTGCGCGCGAGTCCTTCCTCGACGCTGATCTTCGGCTCCCACTGGAGCACGCGCTGCGCCTTGCTGATGTCGGGTTGGCGGATGTGCGGATCATCCTGCGTCCGTTCGTCCTGCGGCTTGACGAACACGATCTCGGACCTGGTACCGGTAAGTTTCTGCACGATCTTGGCGAACTGCAGCACCGTCATCTCGCTCGGGTTGCCGAGATTCACTGGATCGGTCTCGTTGCTGCCGAGCAAACGCACGAAACCGTCGACCAGATCGCTGACGTAGCAGAAGCTGCGCGTGCGCGAGCCGTCGTCGTAGACCGTCAGCGGCTGGCCGCGCAGCGCTTGCGCGATGAAGTTGGTCACCACCCGGCCGTCGTCGGGCCGCATGCGCGGACCGTAGGTGTTGAAGATGCGGCAGATGCGTGTGTCAATGCCGTGATAGCGATGGTACGCCATCGTCATCGACTCGGCGAAGCGTTTCGATTCATCGTAGACGCCGCGCGGGCCGATCGGATTCACGTTGCCCCAGTACGTCTCCGGTTGCGGATGCACCTGCGGGTCGCCGTACACTTCCGAAGTCGACGCGAGTAAGAACTTCGCGTTCTTCGCCCGCGCGAGTCCCAACGCCTTGTGGGTTCCAAGCGCACCGACCTTCAGCGTCGGGATCGGCTTCTGCAGGTAGTCGACCGGACTCGGCAGTGACGCGAGGTGGAGAATCGCATCGACCGGGCCTTCGACGTACATGAAGTCGACGACGTTGTGCTTGATGAAGCTGAAGCGTTCGTGACCCATCAAGTGGCCGATGTTGCGCGGATGGCCGGTGGAGAGGTTGTCGATGGCGATGACGGTGTGGCCCTCGGCCAACAATCGATCGGCGAGATGGGAGCCGATGAAGCCGGCGCCACCGGTTAGAAGGATGCGTTGCGCGCTCATGACGTGACCGGAGGCCGCCCCACGGAGTAGTAGGTGAAACCGCGCTGCTTCATTTCCACCGGCTCGTAAAGGTTGCGGCCGTCGAAGATCACCGGGTGCTTGAGAAGCTGACGCATGCGATCGAAATCGGGGCGGCGGAACTCGTTCCACTCGGTCATGATCAAGAGCGCCGACGCGCCGGCGAGGGCGTCATAGTTGACGCGATGGTATTGAATGCGATCGCCGAAAATCTTGCGCGCCTCGCCGAGCGCTTCGGGATCGTGCGCGTGGACCTCAGCGCCGGCCTTGAGCAACGAGTCGATCGCGGTGACCGCCGGCGCTTCGCGCATGTCGTCGGTGCGCGGCTTGAACGCGAGGCCCCAGACCGCGAACTTCATCCCGCGCAGATACTCGCCGAAGTGCCGCTGCACCTTGTCGACCACGGTCTGCTTCTGGCGTTCGTTGACCGCCTCGACGGCGCGCAGCATCGCGAAGTCGAGCCCCTGATCGATGGCGGTGCGAATCACGGCTTTGACATCCTTGGGAAAGCACGAGCCGCCGTAGCCGACACCGGGAAAAAGAAAATGATGCCCGATGCGGCGATCGGAGCCGATGCCGCGACGCACGTCGCTGACATCCGCACCGACTCGCTCGCACAGATTTGCGATCTCGTTCATGAACGAAATGCGCGCCGCCAGCATCGCGTTGGCTGCGTACTTGGTCATCTCGGCGCTCGCGGTACCCATGACGAGAATCGGGTTCTCGTTACGGACGAACGGGCCGTAGAGTTCCTTCATCAACTCGATCGCCTTCTCGCTGCCGCTGCCGATCACAACGCGGTCGGGCTTCATGAAGTCTTCGATCGCCGCCCCTTCTTTGAGGAACTCGGGATTGGAGACGACATCGAACTCGTGCCGGGTGCGCGACGCGATCACTTGCCGCACCCGTTCGGCGGTGCCGACGGGCACCGTGCTCTTGTCGACGATGACGCGATAGCCATCCATCGCTTCGGCGATCTCGGCGGCGACGCGCATGACCGCGTGCAAATCCGCGCTGCCGTCCGAACCAGAGGGCGTGCCGACGGCGATGAAGCAGATGAGCGATTGGCGGATCGCCGCGGCGAGGTCAGTGCTAAAGGTCAGCCGCTTCTCGGCGACGTTGCGCTTGATCAGCTCTTCCAGCCCGGGCTCGTAGATCGGCACCATCCCTTGGCGGAGCTGAGCGATCTTGGCTTCGTCGATGTCGACACAGATCACATCGTTGCCGCCCTCGGCGAAGCAGGTACCCGCCACCAGCCCGACGTAGCCAGTCCCGATGACGCAGAGTTTCACGTGGTGGTCTCCTCACGCCTCGGTGCAAAAAAGGGCCTGACGGCGCGCAGCCAAGCCAGACCCTTTCGAAGCCACCGAGACCATCAAAATCCGCCGGAGCTATAGCGGCGGGTCTAGGGGAAGTCAACGCGAGGTAGGGAGTTGTGCGCGTTGTCGGCGGTGCGCCCACCCGCTTCAATCACGCTTGCTACCCTATACACCGGCTTCCCTTGCGACTCGTGGTAGGTGCGCACGAGCAGCTCGCCGAGCAGGCCCATGGTCACGAACTGGATGCCCATGATGGTGAGCAAGATGCCGAGCCACACCAGCGGACGGCCGGCGAGGCGGACATCGAAGAACAGCCGTTCAAACCCGAGCCACCCGACGATGAGTAGGCCCACGGCGGTGGCGAGCAGGCCGAAGACGCCAAAGATATGAATCGGGCGCGTCGAGTAGCTCGACATGAACTTCACCGTCACCAGATCGAGCAACACGCGCACGACGCGCGAGAGGCCGTACTTCGACTGTCCGCGCAGCCGTGGGCGATGATTCACGGGGACCTCGACGATGCGCGCGCCAAGATCGGCCGCCAGTGCCGGAATGAACCGGTGCATCTCACCGTACAGCCGCAGTCCGCGCGCCAGGTCGCCGCGCAGCGCCTTCAGCGTGCAGCCGTAGTCGTGCAAGCGCACGCCGGTGATGGCGCCGATAAACCAGTTCGCCGCCACCGACGGCACCCGCCGGCTCCACAACGGATCCTGCCGATTGGCCCGCCATCCGGCGACCAGGTCGTAGCCTTCATTCATCTTCGCGAGCAGCCGCGGGATCTCGGTCGGATCGTTCTGACCGTCGCCGTCCATCAGCACGACCACCTCACCCTGCGCATGCGCAATGCCGGCGGCCATTGCGGCGGTCTGGCCGAAGTTGCGACTGAGCTGCACGACTGTCACGCGCGGATCGTCGTCGTGCAGCCGTCGCAACACCTCGAAGCTGCCGTCGCGGCTGCCGTCGTCGACGTAGATCACTTCACTCTGCTGCCCGAGCTGGTCGAGCACCGCGCGCAACTCGGCATGCAAGGGCACGAGGTTATCGACCTCGTCGTGAACGGGGATGACGATGGAGAGATGCATGACACCTATCGCAGATAGCCGATCGCTGATTGCGTATCGTCGGATCCCCGAGCCCGGCAATACGCCATCGGCCATCTGCCATCCGCGTTCCTCATCCCAGGTTCCTCATCCGATGTCCGTCAGGCTGATGAACTGCCGATAGCGCCGCTCGATGTCGTCGCGCGTGAGCGTGCGCAGACGATTGAGGCTGAAGTCTTCGACGCAGTACGACGCCAGCACGCTGCCGTAAACGATCGCGCGTCGCAAGCCACCTTCCGACGTGTCGCCCGAGCGCGCGATCTCGCCCATGAAGCCGCCGGCAAAGGTATCGCCGGCACCGGTCGGATCGAAGACCTCTTCGAGCGGGAACGCCGGAATGGCAAAAACCGAATCGGGTGCGAAGCGGATCACACCGTACTCGCCGCGCTTGATCAGCACGCTCTTCGGTCCCATCGCGAGAATCCGGCGCGCCGCTTTCACGATGTTGCGCTCGCCGCTGAGCAGGCGCGCTTCCTCATCGTTGATGGTGAGGATGTCGACGCGACCGAGCAGGCGCTCCACGTCGGGGCGTGACGACGTGATCCAGTGATTCATCGTGTCGCAGCCGATCAAGCCGGGTGCCGAGAGTTGATCGAGGACCGTGCTTTGCAACTTCGGATCGATATTGGCGAGGAAGACGTACGGCGCATCGCGATAACTCGCCGGCAACACCGGTTCGAAGTCGGCGAACACGTTGAGCTGCAAGTCGAGCGTATCGCGAACGTTCATGTCCTCATGATAACGGCCCGTCCAGCGGCCGGTCTTTCCCGGCTGCAACTTCAGGCCGCTCAGATCGATACCGCGACCGGTGAGGAATTCGATCTCCGCCTGCGGAAAATCCTCGCCCGCCGTCGCCACCATCTTCACCGGCGCGAAGAAACTCGCCGCCACCGCGAAGTAGGTCGCTGCGCCGCCCATGACGTCCTCGACCTTGCCATGTGGCGTCTCGACGGTATCGAAAAATACGGACCCAACAACAACGATGCTCATGCGATCCTCGAAACCTTTCTCAACAAACGATTACACAGATTCAGAGTTCTTCCTCTCCCAATCCGTGAAATCCGCGTAATCCGTGGTAGTCCCCCGTCCGATGCCCTAAACGTATTTCCCAATGATCACCTTGAGATCGTCTTTCACCTTCTGTGGGATGCGGGCGCGGTCGGTGATGATGGCGTGTTGCAGCGCGCTCGCACAGGGGCAAGACCGTGTCGTCGGGAGATGCGACACCGTCTCGCCGACCACGCGGCGCGCCAACTCAACGTTGGCGTTCAGCACGCGCAGGATGTCGGCGATCGCGACATCGTCGTGGTGCGGGTTCCAGCAATCGAAATCGGTCACCAGCGCCAAGCTCGCAAAACACATCTCGGCTTCGCGCGCGAGTTTGGCTTCCTGCAGATTGGTCATGCCGATCACACTCGCGCCCCAGTTGCGATACAGCTCCGACTCGGCACGGGTGGAGAACTGCGGCCCTTCCATGCACAGATAAGTGCCGCCGGCGTGTACGGTTGCGCCGGCCGTACGAGCCGCATCGCTGACGGTGCGCATGAGCACCGCACAGCACGGATCGGCGAACATGACGTGGGCGACGATGCCGTCGCCGAAAAACGTGCTCGGCCGCTTCACCGTACGATCGATGAACTGATCCGGCACGACCACATGCCCTGGCGCAATCTCGCCGCGCAAGCTGCCCACCGCGCCGACGGATATCAGCCACTCGACGCCGAGCTGCTTCATGCCGTGAATGTTGGCGCGGAAATTCAACTCGCTCGGCAAAATGCGATGCCCGCGCCCATGCCGCGGGAGGAACACCAGGCGCACGCCGGCTAGCGTGCCGCACACGAACTCATCTGACGGTTCGCCGAAGGGCGTGGTCAGCCGACGCGATTCGACGTTCGCCAAACCCGGCAGCTCGTACAACCCGCTGCCGCCAACTACCCCGACGGTCGTCACGCGGAAACCGCTTCCGTCTGAGCGCTCGCGCCGCGCTCTACACAAGAGGTCCCAGCAGTGGGTCCGCCATACCGGCGAAAGCCGGTATCCAGGCGGGGGCGTGGGGTGTGAGCCTGGATTCCGGCTTTCGCCGGAATGACGAGTCGGGAGGCCGCTCCATTTCTGAGAAGAGCGCTCCCGCTGTTGTACCGCATCGGTTCCAACTCCTCACCCTCGAATCATTCCCAGTCGCGGCCCGGTCTCGATGGTTAGCTGACGAACGGGCCCAAGAATTTCGCCGTCGACCATGTACTGGCTCGGCAGCGGAAACTCAACTACGACACGCTGCGCGAGGTTGTCGTAGAGTTGCTCCGATTCCAACGGGAAGCCACGCCGCATCCGCCACAGCTTGCGCACGATCTCGGGCGGCGTGATCGGTCCAGCGATCAGATGGAAGAAGCCGCGCTTGCGAGTGGCGAGGTACGTCGGCTTGAAGCCGAGGCCGATGTCCACCAGCGTGCTGGCGTAGACGATGTTGAAGCGGCGGAACGGTAGGCGTTCACCGTCGCAGTCAATGTCAGCCTCGGTTGCTTGGAACACGCCGCGCGACAGCGAGGTGCCGAGCAACGTCGACAGCGACAGTTGCGCGATCAACCACGCCGCGCGGCGCGGACCACGGCGCGCACCGGAGTAGTAGATGCGCAGGAAGTTGATGATCGGGCCGGCGCCGAACATGAAGCCGTAGTACTGGCCGTCAACGCGTAGGAGATGGCGCTCGACCACTTCATGGGTGTGGCCGTGACGGTAGTCGGCGATCACGTGCGCCAGCATGCGTTCGGGCCGCCGCCACTTGCCGCCGATCGAGCGGATCATCGTGTTCATCGTCCCGGCGCGTAGCGGCAGGAACAGCGGCAGCGGCGCGCCGTCATACTCGCGGATGAGCGCGGAGAGCGTGTGAAAATAACTGCCATCACCGCCACAGACGGTGACGATGTCACACCCCTTGATACGGATCTCGCGCACCGCATCCGGCAAGGCGGCCAGACTGGGCGTTTCGAGCACGCAGCCGTCGTCACCGATGATTTTACGAAGCCGCTCGGTGCGTTTCCCCTCCGCGCGATTGCCCGCCGCGTGGGGATTCACCACTACCGCGATGCCCGGCACGGTTCGATCGTGAGGCGTGACTCGTGAATCGTGAGTCGCAAGACTTGACCGGCCGAGACGCGACTGCGCCCACGTCGGCCCTCAATACGTTCGCCCCGGCAAACGGGTATTGAAAGCGGGCGAGAACAAACCGTTTCCCCGAGTAGCGGCACTGAGTAGAAGCCGCAGGCTTCGTATCGAAGGGTCGCGCATCGAGGGGCTGTTCGCGCAAAGCGCGTGAGTGGTGAGGCGTGATCGATGCGAGCGCTCACGATTCACCCTTCACGGCGATCACGCTGCCGTGGCATGTCGGGCGGCGAGTTGGCCGCACGCGGCGTCGATGTCTTGGCCGCGGCTGCGGCGTACGGTGGCGAGCACGCCGGCCGCAAGCAGGCGGCGGCGGAACGCCTCGACCGCCGCATCGCTGGCGCGCGCCACCTCGGCGTCGGGAAAGGGATTGAACGGAATCACGTTGACCTTGGCGCGAATGCCGTGCAGCAGCCGCGTCAGACGATCGGCGTCGGCCAGCGAGTCATTGCGGCCGGCCAGCATCACATACTCGAACGTAATGCGGCGGCGCTGCGCGATCGGCAGTGCCCGGCACAGCGCCATCAGCTTCTCCAGCGGATATTTCTTGTTCACCGGCATCAGGGCCGTGCGCTGCACGTCAGTGGTGGCGCTGAGCGACACCGCTAGATTGACGTTGGTCTCCCGCACCAGCCGTTCCATCTGCGGCAGCAGCCCGACGGTCGACACGGTGATGCGCCGCGCGCTGATGGCCAAACCCCACGGCGCCGACAACGTGGCGAGCGCGGCAACCACGTTGTCGTAGTTGTGCAGCGGCTCGCCCATACCCATGAAGACGATGTTGGTGATCGTTTCGCCTGCGGCGAGTGCACGCTCGGCCGCCATCACCTGACCAACGATTTCGTCCTCGGTGAGATTGCGCTGCAACCCCAATCGGGCGGTCGCGCAGAACACGCACCCCATGCCACAACCGGCCTGCGACGAGATGCACAGCGTCAACCGCGGCGGCTCGGGGATCAGGACCGACTCAATCGCGAAGCCGTCACGCAGGCCGAAGAGAAACTTGCGCGTGCCGTCACGCGAGCGCGCGACCTGAACCGGATCGAGCCGTGGTAGTTCGAACGCAGCGACGAACGCGTCGCGCACCGCGCGCGGCAAGTCGCTCATCGCCGCAGCGTCCTCGATGCGGTGATGGTAGATCCAAGTCAGAATCTGTTCGGCGCGATATTTTGGAAGACCCTGCGCCGCAATCCACGACCGAACGGCCACGGGCGTAGCAATCTGGTGGTACCGGCTTCCAGCCGGTGTACCCTCTGCAAACGCTACCACTTCTATGGCAGTGTCAGCTCGGGAGTTCGAGCTGACTGAAGAAGAAGCTGATCTCCCAGCGCGCGGTGTCGGCGGCGTCGGAACCATGGCAGGCATTCTGCTCGACATCCGTGCCGAAGTCACGCCGCAGCGTGCCGGCCGCGGCCTTCGCTGGATCGGTGGCGCCCATGATCTCGCGGTTACGCGCGATCGCGTTGTCGCCTTCGAGCACGGAGACCAGGATCGGTCCCGACGACATGAACTTCGTCAGGTCCGCATAAAACGGTCGCTCTTTGTGCACGACATAGAAGCGCGCGGCGTCGGCCGAACTCATGCGGATGAGTTTCGCCGCCACGATTTTGAGCCCGCCTTGTTCCAGCCGCGCCAGAATTTGGCCGACCCCGTGCTTGCGCACTGCGTCGGGCTTCACAATCGAGAGTGTTCGCTCAGACATCATCTTGATCCTTTGACAACGGATTAAACGGATTGAACGGATTTCGGACGGGCCTGGCTGACCCTCGCGCCCAATCCGTTTAATCCGTTCAATCCGTTGTAAACTCTTCTTACGCCAACGCTGCCTTCATCGTCGTGCCGAGCTCGGCCGGACTCTTCGCGACATGGATGCCCGCGGCTTCGAAGGCCTTGATCTTGTCGACAGCCGAGCCGCTGCCGCCGGCGATGATCGCGCCGGCATGTCCCATGCGTTTGCCCTTCGGCGCGGTTTGCCCGGCGATGAACCCGACCACCGGTTTGGTCATCTTCGCCCGCACGAACTCCGCCGCCGATTCTTCCGCCGTGCCGCCGATCTCACCGATCATGATGACGCCTTCGGTGTCGGGATCGGCTTGAAACAGCGCGAGCGCATCGATGTGACTGGTGCCGACGATGGGATCGCCGCCGATGCCGATACACGTCGATTGCCCCAGCCCGAGCTGCGTCAGTTGATGCACCGCTTCGTAGGTGAGCGTGCCGCTGCGCGAGACCACACCAATATGGCCGGGCTTGTGAATGTAGCCCGGCATGATGCCGATCTTGCATTGGCCGGGGGTAATAATGCCCGGACAGTTCGGACCGATCAGGCGCGTCGCGCGGCCTTCGAGGTAGCGCTTCACCTTCACCATATCGAGCACAGGGATACCTTCGGTGATGCAGATCACCAGCGGTATCCCCGCATCCGCTGCTTCCATGATCGCATCGGCGGCGAACGGCGGTGGCACGTAGATCACCGAAGCATTGGCACCGGTCGCTTTCACGGCGTCGGCGACGGTGTTGAAGATAGGAATGCCCTCGAAGTCAGTACCACCTTTGCCTGGCGTGACACCCGCAACCATTTGCGTGCCGTACTCCTTGCACGCGCGAGTATGAAACTGTCCGGTCGATCCGGTGATGCCCTGGGTCAAGACGCGCGTGTTTCGGTCAACAAGAATGCTCAACGGAATACCCTCGGCGAAGTTCCGATCGTGTAGCGACTGATCCTTCCGAAGTCAATTTGGCCAAAGTCAATTTCGATGATCGCCGCGGCGGTGTCCGGGAGCCGTGAACCGTGAGTCGTGACTCGTGAGTCGGAGCCTCCTCCCTCGCCCTCCTCCGCGGCTGGTGATGCCGCAAAGGAGGGACCTACACCAAGTGGCTGGAGCGGGCGGTTTGTTTCACGCTAGCATCGCCGCGATGAATCGGACGCGGCACGTACTCTCACGCACGGCGGTCCATGCGCGTTGCGACGGGCTCGTCATGCGATCGAGATGAACTACGAGACACTGAAAGCCCTCCCTGGTGTTCGACCGGCGGTCTACCGGATCCGCCGTTGGCGCGACTGGATCAGTCCGGGAGCGGTCATCCTCGCCTATCATCGCATCGCGGAGCCGGCGTGCGATCCGCACGGGCTCACCGTATCGCCGCGCGAGTTCGCCGAGCAGATGGAAGTCTTGCGGCGGTACGCGCGACCGATGCGCCTGCACGATGTCGTGAATCGGTTGAACGGGCGTTCGCTACCACGGGACGCTGTCGCGGTCACACTCGATGACGGCTATGCCGACAATCTGCACGCGGCCAAGCCCATCCTTGAACGTTTCGACATTCCCGCCACCTGCTTCGTGACCACCAGCGCCATCGATAGTCCGACAGGATTCTGGTGGGACGAAGTGGCTCGTGCGTTCTTGCAGCCGACTATCTTACCGCCGCAACTGTGTCTGACCATCGGCGGGCGTGATTACAGGTGGAGCTTGGATACGGCGCCGATTGCAAACGCACGTGCACACACCTTTCAGGCCGTGCGGGAGCTGGTGCGCGTCGCCGCGCACGATGAGCAACAGCGCGTACTCGCCGAGCTGCGCGCTTGGTCGGGCGTGCCCGCAGACTCCAACAGTGACGGCTGCACGCTCACGCTCGCGGAGCTGCAGCAACTCGCTGCCGGCGAACTGGTGGAGATCGGGGCCCACACGCTGACCCATCCGGTGCTGTCGACGCTTGCCCCCGACGCGCAACGCGCCGAGATCGCCGGCAGCAAGCACCAGCTTGAGCAGTGGCTGGGACGCCCGGTGACCAGCTTTGCGTATCCATACGGCGGCGCGTTGGCCTTCAACGCGACATCGGTGACCGCCGCGCGCGCGGCCGGCTTCACGTCTGCGTGCGTGCTCGACGCGCGACGCGCCCGCCGCGGCGCCGATCCGTTTCGGCTCTCACGGGTGATGGTCAGCGGTACTCGAAAATGGACCGGTGATCAGTTTGCGCGCTGGTTGCAAACGCGCTGAACGCTCAACCTGCCCGATTCGGCCGCGTGTACCACCACGCCCACGCGATCAGCACGCCTTGCAACGGCAGCCGCACCCAATTGAGGATGCCCGCACCCTCTGGCGCACCGAACAGCGGCACGTTGTTGAGCGCGATGTGCAGGTTGGCGGGAAACACCGCGATCAGCAGCAGGATCGTCGCCCACGCGGCCAACACGCGAGTGCGCGGAATCAACACACCGACGCCGCACACGACTTCGGCGACACCCGACAGGTAAATGAGGAACAGATGCGCCGGCAGATACGGCGGCATCATCGGCATGTACGCATCCGAGTTCCGAAAGTGCATGACCCCACCGCCGATGTAGAAGATCCCCATTAGCCACAGCAGAACGAGTTTGAGTATGCGCATGACGCGCTTGTAGTCGGGTTAGCCGACGGAAGGCAATCGCAGGACTTCATCGAGGGCGCCGAGCGAGTCGAGGTCCATCACGGCGTGGCTGCTGCGGGCCAAGCCCGCGCGCACGATGGGTTCCACTTGCAAAGTGGCCGCGGCAGCAGTGACCACCGTAGCGATCCACGTATACAACGCGTGCAGCCGATACTGCTGCCACGCGGTTTCGGGGTCGGGGCCACTCACGCCGTGCTCCGCCAACGTCGACAGGTAGAGCGCGATGAGATCGCGTTGATGCGCGCGGCGCAACTCGGTCGGGACAGAGTTGATCACAAAGTAGGCCACATCGCGCATGCCCTGACCCCGCTGCACCACTTGCCAATCCAAGAAGCCGGCCGTTCCCGAGGAGAAGTAGAGGTTACCGACGTGCGCGTCGCCGTGAATCACGGTGAGCGGGCCGTGCGCCCACGCGTTCTCCAAGCGAGCGCGCGCCGCCGCGATCCGTCCCGTCGCCGCCTGCAGTTCGCGCGGCACCAGATCGGGAAATCGCCGAATGCCGGGCCGCATGGCGAGCGCGCACAGACAACGCTCGACCCGCTCGTTCGGATTGTGGTCGCGCGATTTCAGCCACGCGAGATCACCGTTGAAACGCGGACTGTCCCACAAGTGCGCGTGTAGTCGCGCCAGGGCTTGCATGACGACGCGGGCGTCATCGAGGGTCAACGCTTGCGCCACGGTCGTGAAGCGCACCGCACGTGCGCTGAGATCTTCGAGGACCAAGATGAAGCGTTGGGCGCGGCCCTGGCTATGGGCGTAGAAAACCCGCGGCGTGTCGACCGGCAGCCAAGCAGCCACCTGCCGATAGAAGGCGACTTCGGTTGCACCGAGCCGCATGAGGTTGACGAGGAGTCGGGTCTTGAAGTCGGCGGGCGCCAGCTTCACGAACAGCGACGCGGGCGGCGGGTCGCCCGAACCGAGATCATCGTACGTGACCGCGAGACGAGCTCGATCCGTTGTCCCCGCATCGGCCGCGATCTGCTCCAACGAGCGGACCCGGCATCCGGGGAAGTACGGCTGCAAAATACGCGTGAGCCACCCCGGAGTGATACTGGCAGCGTGCGCCGGAATGTCTGAGGGATCTCCGCGCCATCTCAACCGCTCCGCGGCCAGCCAGCAAGCCTCGCGCAAAACTCGGCCAGTCGCCACCAACGCGTCGCGCACGCGCCGACCGTAGCAGCAGACGGCGATGATGTAGAGGGCGAGACGCCCGCTGGTAACCAAATCAGCGGACCTCGGTCGGGCCGACGGGGCGAGTAATCCTCAGGTCCGCCGCAGAATCACAACGCACGCATTCGCGCCGCGGCCGACGGTGTGCGCGAGTGCGATGCGCGCGTTCGGAATCTGTCGAGGCCCCGCCGTACCGCGCAGTTGCCAGGTCAACTCGACGATCTGGCCGAGCGCCGAGGCGCCGAGCGGTTCGCCTTTCGAGAGCAGGCCGCCGCTGACGTTCACCGGCAATCGCCCGCTACGGTCGGTGACGCCGTCAGTGATCCATTGACCGCACTCGCCGCGTGCGCACAACTGCAGCTCCTCGTAGGATTGCAGCTCGCGGCCCGATTCGGTGTCCTGCAGCTCGACAACATCGAGATCGTCTGGGCCAAGACCGGCTGCCGCGTATGCCGCGCGCGCCGCCAACTCCGTCGGCGAGGTTACGTCGTCATCGATGAGCCCACATAACGGCGTGTGCTCACCCAGCACGTTGCCCGGTAGATGCGAACGCAGCGCAGCGCCGGCAACGACGACTTCTCCAGGCGCACCCGTCGCTGGCCGCAGCACTACCGCGGCCGCGCCTTCGTTCGGCGAGCACAGCATGTAGAGCGTGAGCGGATCGCACACCATCGCCGAGTTGAGCACCTGCTCGACGGTGAAGGGCTTGCGAAACATCGCATACGGATTGTCGACGCCGTGCCGATGATTCTTGACCGATACCTGTGCGAGTTGCTCGCGCGTGACGCCGCTCTCCGCCATCAGGCGCTGGGCGCGCAGCGCGAAATAGGCGGGCGCCGGGCTGAGGCCTATCTGTTCCGCCCAGGGTTCCCAGAACGACGAGCGAATGATGCCACGCGGCATCTTCTCCATGCCGAACGTGAGCACGCAGTCGCATTGTCCCGAACGAATCGCCTCGACACCGAGTTGCAGCGCGGCGCCGCCGCTGGCGCAGCCGGCCTCGATGTTCATGATCGGCATGCCGGTGGCGCCGATTGCGGTCAGCACCCGATGCCCGGCGGCGACACCGGAGTAGACCGTGCCGCAATACCCCGCCTGCACGCGTGTGCGCTCCACACCGGCATCCTTGAGTGCGAGCTGCACCGCCTCAACGCCGAGGTCGACCACGCTCTTGCTGTCGAACCGCCCGAACGGATGGAGGCCGACCCCAACTATGGCAACGTCGCGGCTCATGGTGCCCTCACCCCTGCCCTCTCCCAGAGGGCGAGGGAGTCACCGGCTCAAATGCGTAGCTGAGGACTTCGCGGGCATCGTCGTCGGTGAACAACGGTGCGATGCGGAGACGAACCGGCATGCCGATGCGCAAGGCGTCGAGCCGCGCTTCGGTCAATGGGCTGATGATGCGCACACCTTCGGGGAGCTCCACGACGCCGAAGCCATACGGCGCGGTGCCACGAAAGCCCGGCGGCGCGTTACGCACAACAGTGTAAAGGTAGAGCGTGCCGTGTTCGCTCAGCGGGACGGCCACGCAATCATCGGCTGCACAATACGGGCAGCTCGATTGAGCGGGAAAGTGATAGCGCCGGCACACTTCGCAACGTCCGCCCAGCAAGCGCGGCGGATCAATCGAGAACAGCCCGGCACGAATCGAAACCTGCTCCATCACCACTCACGACTCACGCTTCACTCTTCACGATTCACCGCTCACGATTCACGTCTCACGCCTCACTCAAACTCATCGAAGTTCGCCACCCGCCAGCCGTCCGCTTCCTTGCGCGTGGTCACCAGCCATTTGCGGGTGAAGGTGCCGGCATCGTCGACACGGATGGAGCCCTCGAACATGAACGACACGCGATCCGCGCCCTCTTCCTTTTTCTCCAGCAACGAGTAGTGAACATGCGGCTTGCGAGTGGTCTCGTCGATCACCTGACCGCTGGTCAGCCGTTGCTCTTCTTCCACCTTCGCCAGCGCCGGTCCGACGCAGAACGGCCGTGCCGCCGCCAGATCTATATTGACATAGTGTGCGTCCACGAAGCGCTCGGCCGTACCCTGCGGAGTATCGGCCCCCGCGCGGCAGCCAGCGAGGGCCGTAATCATCACCATGACAACGCCCGTGGTGGCAGCAGGCATCATTCTATTTCTTCCCGAACAGCGCATCCAATTTCGCCCGCGCATCGGCACCGGGTGACGACCCGACGCCTGCGGGGCCAAGGCGAAATGCAAAATACTCGCAGAAGTTGCCGGCCACCTTGTCGACTTGCCGCTCGGCTTGCGTCTCCAGACAATCGTTGTGCGAGCCGGGCGCGTAGAAGCGGCAATTGCGGCAACAGTGCAGATCGGCGCCGCACTGCAGGCAGGCATCGCGACGGCCGATCCGTTCGAGCCGGCCGATGTCGTTGCCGCAGCGGTGGCAGAGCCGTTCGCCCGCGGTGACCGCTTCACGCACCACGCGTCTCCGCAACTGTCGAATCAAGAGGCCCTGTCGTTCCCGCCATCTTCCTTGCTTTGAGACGCCGGGTTGATACCATACGGTCGCAGTCGCTCACAACGAGACGAGCGTGTGAAATGTTGAAGCAGATCGACGAATTCGAGCAGGCCCTGCGTATCGAGCGCAACGCCTCACCACACACGGTGCGCAACTACGTCAGCGACCTGCGCCAGTTCCGCGCCTTCTTGGCGGAACAGCACTTGTGTGGCGCGTCGGCCGACACCGATGCCGACGTGCGGCAACTCGACCAAGCTGCGATCCGCGCCTATCTCGTCGAGCTGTTGCAACACACGCGCAAGAGTTCCGCCGGACGCAAGCTGTCTGCCGTGAAGACCTTCTGCCGCTTCCTGCGCCGCCGCGGCGTGATCGATCACGATCCCACCGCGGGGATCCGCACGCCCAAGAAGGAGCAGCAACTGCCGGTTCACTTGACGGTCGACGACATCTTCCGGCTGATCGAAGCGCCGTCGACGGTGACGCCCGACGGCTGTCGCGACCACGCGATGCTGGAAGTGATCTACTCGGCCGGGTTGCGCGTGAGCGAACTCGTGTCGCTCAACTGGGACGATATCGATCGCGAGCTCGAGTTGGTGCGCGTGCGCGGCAAAGGTGGCAAAGAGCGCATCGTTCCGATCGGCACGAAGGCGTTGGCGGCGTTGGATACCTATCGGGCGCGACTCGGCGAGCTGTGCCGCGCGCACCTGTTCGATGCGCAGGCGGTGTTCCTCAATCGCCGCGGCCAACGCCTGACCACCCGCAGCGTCGGTCGCGTGGTCGAGCACTACATCCTCGCCGCCGGCATCGCCACCAAGGCCAGCCCGCACGCGTTGCGCCATAGCTTCGCGACGCATCTGCTCGGCGCCGGCGCCGATCTGCGCGCGATCCAGGAGCTGCTGGGCCACTCCAGCTTGTCCACCACGCAGAAATATACGCATCTCAACCTCGACCACCTGATGGCGGTTTACGACAAGGCGCACCCGCGCGCCTGAGCGCGTCGCGGTCGAGGGGATCGAAGCGATGGCCAATCCATCTCGGAGTCGCGGTGTTTCCACCGATCACAGTCGCAGTGTTTCCGCCGACAGCGAATCGCGCATCCGCAGCACCACCATTCTCGCTCTCAAGCATCAAGGCACGGTGGTGATGGCGGGCGACGGCCAGGTCAGTCTCGGTAACACAGTAATGAAGTCGACAGCGCGTAAAGTGCGCCGCATCTACAACGGCCAAGTCGTCGCCGGCTTCGCCGGATCGAGCGCGGATGCGTTTACGCTGTTCGACAAGTTCGAAAAGAAGTTGGAGCAGTACAACGGCAACCTAACGCGCGCGGCGGTCGAGTTGGCCAAGGACTGGCGCACCGATCGCGTGCTGCGGCGCCTCGAAGCCTTGCTGATCGCCGCCAATCGCGACGCCATCCTGGTCTTGTCGGGTAGCGGTGATGTGATCGAGCCCGACGACGGGGTGATCGCCATCGGTTCGGGCGGCAACTACGCCTTGGCCGCCGCGCGCGCGCTGATGGCGCACTCGCCGCTGCCGCCGCGGGCGATCGCCGAGGAAGCCATGCGCATCGCCGCCGGCATCTGTGTGTTCACCAACACCAACTTCGTAATCGAGGAACTGACATGAGCACCATGACGCCCCGAGAGATCGTCTCGGAGCTCGACCGCTACATCGTCGGCCAGCGCAAGGCCAAACGCGCGGTGGCGATCGCCTTGCGCAACCGGTGGCGGCGGCTGCAGGTGCCGGAAGAACTGCGCGACGAGATTGCGCCGAAGAACATCATCATGATCGGTCCGACCGGCGTCGGGAAGACCGAGGTGTCGCGTCGCCTCGCCAAGCTCGCGCAGGCGCCGTTCCTCAAGGTCGAGGCCTCCAAGTTCACCGAGGTCGGTTATGTCGGCCGCGACGTCGAGTCGATGATCCGCGACCTCGCCGATCTCGCCGTCAAGATGGTGAAGGAAGAGGAACAGGAGAAGGTGCAGGTCCGCGCGCGCGATCTCGCCGAAGAGCGGCTGCTCGACTTGTTGCTGCCGCCCGTGCACGGCGATCGGCGCGTGCAACCGATGGGCAACGCCACCGACGCAATCGACATCACCGACGACAGCGCCGGCGCCACGCGCGACAAACTGCGCCGCATGCTGCGCGACGGCAAACTCGACGACCGCGTCGTCGAGCTCGAAGTCAGCGCCAGCGCGACGCCGATGATCGAGGTCTTCACGCCGCAGGGCATGGAAGAGATGGAGTTCCATCTCAAAGACATGTTCTCCAATCTGATGCCGAAGAAGACCAAGAAGCAACGGCTGCCGGTGCGCGATGCGCTCACCTTCCTCACCCAGGAAGAGGCGGGCAAGCTGGTCGACATGGATGCCGTCCACAAAGATGCCGTGCGGCGGGTGGAGCAGACCGGCATCATCTTCATCGACGAGATCGACAAGATCTGCGGCCGCGAGCACGCCGGTGGTCCCGACGTCTCGCGCGAAGGCGTGCAACGCGATCTGCTGCCGATCGTCGAAGGCTCCACGGTGAACACCAAGTACGGTATGGTGCGCACCGATCACATTCTGTTCATCGCTTCGGGCGCGTTCCACATCTCGAAACCGTCGGATCTGATTCCCGAGTTTCAGGGACGCTTCCCGATTCGCGTCGAACTCGATCCGCTGACGCAAGACGATTTCGTGCGCATTCTTACCGAGCCGCAGAACGCGCTGGTCAAGCAGTACGTCGCGTTGATGGCGACCGAGAAGGTTCACCTGGTTTTCCGCGACGACGCGGTGGCGGAGTTGGCGTCCATCGCCGCGCGCGTCAACGAGCGCACCGAGAACATCGGCGCGCGGCGGCTGCACACGGTCGTCGAGCGGCTGCTCGATCAAGTCTCCTTCGACGCTCCGGAACTCACCGGCAAGGAGATCATCATCGACGCCGCCTACGTGCGCGACAAGCTCGAGGAGGTCGTCAAGGACGAGGACCTCTCACGCTACATCTTGTAGACGGAGATCGCTGCGGAGCGAACGCCAGATGCAGAACTTGATCCAGAAGGCCGAGACCCTGCTCGACGCCCTGCCCTTCATTCAAACCTTCGCGGGCAAGACGTTCGTCATCAAGTACGGCGGCCACGCCATGGTCGACGAAGAACTGAAGGCGAGTTTCGCGCAAGACATCGTGCTCCTCAAGTTCGTCGGCATGAACCCCGTGATCGTCCACGGCGGTGGCCCGCAGATCGGCGACATGCTCAAGCAGCTCAACATCGAATCGACGTTCGTACGCGGCATGCGCGTCACCGATCAGGCCACGATGGACGTCGTCGAGATGGTGTTGGTCGGCAAGATCAACAAGGAGATCGTCACCCTGATCAATCGCCACGGCGGCCGCGCCGTCGGTCTTTCCGGCAAGGACGGCGATCTGATTCTCGCGCGCAAGCTGAACGTGACAGTCGAAGAGGAAGGCAAGCGTTCGCGGCTCGACGTCGGCCTGGTCGGCGAAGTGCGCGCGATCAATCCGATGGTGATCGAGTCGCTCGACCGCAGCAACTTCATCCCGGTGATCGCGCCGGTCGGCGTCGGCGACAAGGGCGAGACGTACAACATCAACGCCGACCTGGTCGCCGGCAAAGTCGCCGAAGCCTTGCACGCGGAAAAGTTGATTCTGCTCACCGACGTCGACGGCATCCGCGGCGCCGATGGCGCGGTCATGCCCACGCTCGATGTCGAGCGCGCGCGCCAATTGATTCAAGATGGCACCATCGGCGAGGGCATGATTCCGAAGGTCGAGTGCTGCGTCGAGGGCTTGCGCGGCGGTGTGAAGAAGACGCACATCATCGATGGCCGCGTGAAGCACGCCTTGCTGTTGGAGATCTTCACACGCGAAGGCGTCGGCACCGAAGTCGTCCGCACGCTGCAGCGCGGCGCGACGAAACGGCGCGTGAGTTCTTCCCCCTCTCCCTCTGGGAGAGGGCTGGGGTGAGGGCGGTCATGACGAATCGAGACATCATCGACCTCGGCGCGAAGTACCTCTTCCAAATCTACCCGCGCGCCCCGCTGGCGATCGTGCGCGGCGAGGGCTGCCGCGTGTGGGACGCCGATGGCAAGTCGTATCTCGACTTCTTCGGCAGCACCGTCGTGGTCAACCTCGGCCACTGCCATCCGAACGTGACGCGGGCGATCACCGAGCAGGCCAACACGATCCTGCACGTCTCCAACTTGCACCACAGCGCGCCGCAGGCGCAGTTGGCCGAGCGCTTGTGCACGCACTCGTTCGCCGATCGCGCGTTCTTCTGTAACAGTGGCGCGGAAGCCAACGAAGCGGCGATCAAGCTGGCGCGCAAGTTTGGCGCCGATCATGGCGACGGCCGCTACGAGATCGTCACCATGCTCGGCTCGTTCCACGGCCGCACCATCGCCACTATCGCGGCCACCGGCCAAGAGAAGGTCCGGCACGGTTTCCAACCGCTGCCGCAGGGCTTTCGCTACGCACCGTACAACGATATCGCCGCCGTCGAAGCCGTGGTGACCGATCGCACGATCGCCATCATGCTCGAACCGGTCCTCGGCGAAGGCGGCATCATCGCCGCGACGCCCGAGTTCATGAAGGCCGTGCGCGAGCTGTGCAATCGTCGCAACCTGTTGCTCATCCTCGACGAGGTGCAGACCGGGATGGGGCGACTCGGCACGTTGTTCGGCTACGAACTCAGCGGCATCACGCCGGACATCATGACGCTCGGCAAAGGGCTGGGTAGCGGTGTGCCGATCGGTGCCATGCTCGCCACCGAGCGCGTCGCCCCGGCGTTCTCGGTCGGAACGCACGGCACCACCTTCGGCGGCAATGCGCTCACCTGCGCGGTCGGCATCGCGGTGGTCGACACGCTGCTCAACGACGGCGTGCTGGAGAACGGTCGCGCGATGGGCGAGTATCTGCGCGAGGGCTTGCGTCGGCTGCAGCGGACGCTGCCGATCATTCGCGACGTGCGGGGGCACGGCTTGCTGGTGGGCGTCGAGTTGGCTCAGCCCGGCGCCGCGATCGTCGATCGCTGCCGCGCGGCCGGGCTGATTCTGAATTGCACCGCCGACAAGGTGCTGCGCTTCACCCCGCCACTGATCGTCACGCGCGACGAAATCGACGAGGCGCTGGCCATTGTCGAGCTGGCGCTTCGACCTGCCGAAGCACAGGCGTTGCCATCATGAAGCGCGACTTCCTGTCGCTTGCTGACTTACAGCGCAGCGAGATCGACGAGATCCTCCATCTCTCCGCCACGCTCAAGCGCGACCTCAAGGCCGGCAAGCGCCCGCCCCTGCTCGCCGGCCAATCGCTGGCCATGATTTTCGAGAAGCCGAGCCTGCGCACGCGCGTCACCTTCGAGGTCGGCATGACGCAGCTCGGTGGCTATGCGGTGTACTTGGCACCGAAGGACGCTCAGCTCGGGGAGCGCGAATCGGTCGCCGATATCGCGCGCAACCTCGAGCGCTGGGTCGATTTGATCATGGCGCGCACCTTCGCCCACGACACGCTCATCGAATTGGCCGGTCACGCCGGGGTTCCGGTCATCAACGGATTGTCGGACCTGCTGCATCCGTGTCAGGTGCTGACCGATTGCTTCACGCTCATCGAGAAGCGCGGCCGGCTGGACGGGTTGCGCATCGCCTTCGTCGGTGACGGCAACAACGTGGTCAATTCGTGGATCAACGCCGCCGCCAAGCTCGGCTTTCGCTTCGCGCTCGCGTGCCCGCCGGGTTACGAACCGAATCGCGCCGTCCGCGACGCGGCGATCGCCGGCCGCGCCGACGTGCAGATCACCCACGATGTAGCCGAGGCCGTACGCGGTGCGGACGTGATCTATACGGACGTGTGGACCAGCATGGGCCAAGAGGCCGACGCCGAGCGGCGGCGGCGCGACTTCGCCGGTTATCAGGTCAACGCGGCGGTCTTGGCGCTGGCGCGTCGCGACGCGTTGGTGATGCACGACTTGCCGGCGCACCGCGGCGAGGAAATTACCGACGACGTGATCGACGGACCACAATCGATCGTCTTCGATCAGGCCGAGAACCGCCTGCACGTGCAGAAAGGCATCATGGTGTGGCTCAACGACAAGCGGCCGAAACATAGATGAGACAGTCCAAGGTCTAAAGTCCAATGTCCAAGGTCGAAGAGAAGCCTAAGAAAATAGTGCTCGCCTATTCGGGCGGGTTGGATACTTCCGTCATCCTCGGCTGGCTGATCGACACCTACGGCGCCGAGGTGATCGCCTTCTGCGCCGATCTCGGCCAAGGCGATGAGCTCGCACCGGTCGAAGGCAAGGCCAAGGCCGGCGGTGCCAGCAAGATCTTCATCGAAGATCTGCGTGAAGAGTTCGTCCGCGACTTCGTCTTCCCGATGTTGCGCGCCAATGCCGTGTACGAAGGCACCTACCTGCTCGGCACCTCGATCGCGCGGCCGTTGATCGCCAAGCGCCAGATCGAGATCGCCAACGCCGAAGGCGCCGACGCGGTCGCCCACGGCGCCACCGGCAAGGGCAACGATCAGGTGCGCTTCGAGCTGACGTACTACGCGCTGCGACCAGACATCCGGGTCGTCGCCCCGTGGCGCATTTGGGATCTCAACTCGCGCTCGAAGCTGATCGCCTTCGCCGAGTCGAAACGGATTCCAATCCCGGTCACCAAGGAGAAGCCGTACAGCACCGATCGCAACGCGTTGCACATCAGCTACGAGGGCGGCATTCTCGAAGATCCTGCCAAGGAACCGTACGAGGACATGTTCCTGCTCACCGTGTCGCCCGAAAGGGCACCGGACAAGCCGGAGTACGTCGAGATCGAATTCGCGGCGGGCAACCCCGTGAGCATCAACGGCGAGCGACTGTCACCGGCGACACTGCTGGCGCGGCTCAACACCATCGGCGGCCGCAACGGCGTCGGCCGCGTCGATCTGGTGGAGAATCGCTACGTCGGGATGAAGTCGCGCGGGGTCTACGAGACGCCAGGCGGCACCATCATCCACGTCGCGCATCGGGCGCTCGAATCGATCACGCTCGATCGCGAAGTGCTGCACCTGCGCGACTCGCTCATCCCGCGCTACGCCGAGATGGTCTACTACGGCTACTGGTTCGCGCCCGAGCGCGAGATGCTACAGACGATGATCGACGAAGCGCAGCGTCCCGTCACCGGCACGGTGCGACTCAAGCTCTACAAAGGCAACGTCATCATCGCTGGCCGCACGTCGCCCAAATCGCTCTACGATCCGCACGTCGCGACGTTCGAGGAAGACTCCGTCTACCGCCAAGCCGACGCCGAAGCGTTCATTCGCTTGAACGCGCTCCGGCTGCGCATTCGCGCGCGAGTGAACAAGAAGCCTTGAACGATCGGCTTACTTGACCCTGCGCGTGACATACGAGTAGACAATCGCGTGGCGTGTTGCTCAGCTTGTAATCACGATAGTCCCACGGGTTCGAAGTTCTGCCCGGAGTGCGGCACAGCCCTGGGAGAGCACTGCGCTCAGTGCGGCAGCGACCTGCCGGCGAGTGCGAAGTTTTGCAATCAATGCGGCGCTGTCGCGGGTGCGTCCGGTGTAGGGGTGACGCATGCGTCACCCTCCGCTGCACGCGATGGCCCCAGTGACGACGGACGGGCGAGGCATGCCTCGCCCCTACAAGATGAAGCAACCCCTGCGTCTTCAGGCGAGCGGCGCCAACCCACGGTCATCTTCTCCGATCTCGTCGGCTCCACCGCGCTCAGCACGCAGTTCGATCCCGAGGAGTGGCGCGAGATTGTGTCGCGTTGCCAGCGCGCTACAACAGCCGCCGTGCAAGAATTCGGCGAGCATCATGCCAAGAACCTCGGCGATCGGGAAGAGCTAAGGAACGGACGCGATGAGTAAGCGCCCCCAGGCGACGAGCGATGGCACCCCGCCAAGGCAAAGCGGCTGGAGCAAGATGTCTGCGGTGGCCGGCTTTCTCGCGCTGTGCCTCTCCGTGTTCACGCTCTACGAGACTTGGCTGCGTCCATTCGATCCGATCTTTGGCGTTGGCTACATGGTCTTCGACAAACAGTCACCTCGTACAGCCATTGAGATCTCTCTTACAATCACGAATCGCGGCGCCGTAGGAGGATCGATCGACGAGTTTGTCATCACCCTGCAACGTGCCGAGGATCGATACCCCCAGTGGCTCTATGAAGGGGACATCCTGATCGACGAGGCTGCGTACTTGTGTCGTCAGAAACTCTATGACGCCGACACGACAGACGAAAAACAGCAGACGGCGACGTGTGGAGGATATGAGAAGGAGAGTTTTCGGCCGGTCTTCCTCTTGGGCAGACAGCAAACGTCGATGGCGATGCACTTCTTTCCTCGAACAACCTCACACTTCCCCGCAATTGCCGGCGGAGTTTCGAACGGAACGTATCTGTTGAAACTTCTCGCGCGAATCGACGGCGACAAGACATACAAGGAAGTTTTCAGTCATCCCCTCACTGTCAACAGTCGGACGTTCATCGCTTCCAAGCCCTGCGAGGAGCCGCTTGTTACGTTGTCGCCCGCTACGCCCGCTCCGACTTTAGGTCGCCGCTGGTGGTAACGCCTGCGTGTCATGGCGATATCCGCTCACCACGCCGGCAACCGCACTACCAGAGCAGCTTCGCCAGCGCCTCCTCCCGGCCTTGCAGACGTCTGCAACGTAGCCGCGCGCCCTATGGCGTTCGATCCGCTGCCGCAGCGGCTCCGCGCAAGCAGCCCCACCTCACTGCCGCTTCAACTCAATCCGCAGCACATGGTACGGGTGCCTCGCGACGTCGAGAGTCAGATCCAGGTCGCCGCCGCGGCTGAGGCGGCTCGACACACATTGGCTGCTACTCCACCCGCTCGATGCGGCAGCGCACATGGCGATGGTGCGGCACGCCGGTGAACGGATCGCGATCGGCGGTGTCGGTGAGTTCGTTGGAGTTGGCGCCGTCGACGTTCATGCGGCCGTCGGCGCCCGACATCATTCCGAAACCGTTGGGCATCCAGACGTGACCATCGAGTAGCTTGGCGTCGATTTGCGCCGGCAACGTCACCGCACCGCGACGCGTGCTGATGCGCACCGAGTCGCCGTCGCGCAGGCTCAGGCTCTTGGCGTCGCTTGGAGAGAGATTGAGGGCGCAATGCGGCCCGCGGCCTTTGCGCCAGCTCGGATCGCGTTGAATCGTGTTGGCCGTCCAGCGCGTGCGCAACCCGGCCGCGAGCACGAACGGATAGCTCGCATCCCGCGACGGCGCTGTGTCCACCGCTCGGCCGAGCTCCTTGAGCATCGGCGCGGGCGCCAGTCGCACGCGCTTGTCGTCGAAGCCGATGTGGTCGGTGAAATTGGTTTCAGTGGCGACGCGCGCGATCTCGACGCCTTCGGGGTGCGCGAGAATGCGGCGAAAGAGTTCGGACGCAATCTCGAACGGATTCTTGCCTTGCCACTCGACGCCCAGCGCGCGCACCACGCTGTCACCGCGCAGCATGGCGTTCAAGTGCGCTACCATCCAAAACGCCGCCAGCGACGGCGCCGAGAGCAGCGGACCCAGCGTGCGGTACGCCCAGAACAGCATCTGGTTCGACGGGTCGTGTCCGCGCGGTTGCTCGGCAGCGAGTTGCTGCAACGCGCCGAGAAACATCATCCCTCCGTTTGGTTCCAACGCCTCCGCGGCAAGCTCGTGCAACTGCGCCGGCGGCGTGCCGAACAGATTCATCGCCTCGGCGAGGCGCACGTAGATCTCGGGTTCCGGCAACGCCTCGGTGGGCCCGGGAACGACGGGCGGCCGGACTTGCACGTCCACTTGCGGGTAGCGTTTCGGAAAACCGGCGAACTCCCACTTCTCGTAGCCGACCGGGGTGGGCAATACATAGTCCGCAAGCAGCGCGGTCTCGGTCATCGCCGGCTCGATCACCACTAGCAAATCGAGTCGCTCGCGCGCGGCGCGCCAGGCGGCGGTGTCGGAGTAAGAGAGAAATGGATTCGAGCCCTCGACGATCAACGCGCGCAGTCGCTGCGGATGATCGACCATCACTTCTTCCGGCACTAACGTCGGCGACATCATCCCAAAGTTGCCGATCGCGCGGATCGCCGGAATGCCCGACGCCAGCGCGCGTTCGGGTTCGCTCACCCGCGCCGGATCGAGCACGGCCGGCGCAAAGGTCTCCATGAACACGTTGCCACCGGCGCGTCCGAGATTGCCGGTGACCGTCAGCAGCACGCGAATCAGGTACGAAATCAGCGTCGAGAACGGTGTCTGCTCGACGCCGAGATCGAAGAAGATCGACGCCGACTCGGCGGTGGCGAAGCCGGTGGCGGTTTCGATCAACGCATCCACCGCGATGCCGCAGCGTGACGCCATCTCGTTCACGTCGACCGACGCCAGCGCGGTCCGCAACGCGTCGAAGTCGGTCGTGTGGTCGCGGATGAATGCCTCGTCCACCAGATTCCGTTCCACGATCACAGCGGCGAGCGCGAGCAACAGATACGCATCGGTGCCCGGCTGCACGCGCAGATGACGCGTCGCCGTGCGCGTGGTTTCGGTTTCGCGTGGATCGACGACCACCAGCGTGCGCGAGAGATCGTCGCTGAAGTGTTTGAACGTATCGGTGGCGTTGTGACCACGGTTGCTGATTTTCGGATTGGTTCCCAGCACCAGCATGAAGCGCGTGTGCTCGGCATCGGCGTGGAGCCAGGCCGCTGGCGAGGCATTGAACATCCACTGGTCCATCAAGTTGTGCTGCGTCTTCTCCTGCGCGAAGGCGTTGAACCACTTGCGTGAGCCGAGGCCGCGCAAGAAACCAATCGCATAGGGACCATCCAAGTGGTTGGCCTGGCCGCCGACGCCGACCAAGGCGATAGCGCGCGGCGAATGGCGCGTGCGGATGTCGTCGAGCTTGGCGGCGATCTCGGCGATCGCGACATCCCAAGTGATGCGCTCGAAACTGCCGTCGGCCTGTCTCTTCAAGGGATGGACGACGCGCTGCGCGTGCTCGACATAGTGCGCGATGCTGAAGGCCTTGTTGCACACATAGCCTTCGGTAATCGGGTTGTGCTCGTCGGCCCGCACCGCGGCGATGCGACCTCCCTTCACATCGACGCGCAGTCCGCAGTTGTGACTGCACAGCACACACACGGTCGGCAGATCATCCGCATCGAGCGGCAACGGAGTGCGGGAGACGGAGCGATCGACCACTTGCGTCTGACTCATCGTGAACTCCTTTGTGTGGCGGCGCGGTGCGTACGCGCCGGCTGACGGTTGCGACGGGAGAGCGCGCGTAGCGCCGGCCCGGGTTGTGCGGTCACATCGCGCGCGCTGAGCGCCGCGCGACAGTGCGGGCAGGTGAACGCCGGGGTCATCACGTGGCCGCAGGCTCGGTGGACCAATTCGATCGGCGCGCCGGCCTTGCCCGCCATCCAGCGATCACCCCATCCAACCAGCGAAACGATTACAGGATAGAGGTCGCGCCCCTTGTCGGTGAGGCGATACTCGAAACGTTCGGGTCGGTCCTGATAGCGCGCGCGCTCAAAGATGCCGTGCTCGACCAACTTCGAGAGTCGATCCGCCAAGCGATGGCGCGTCATGCCGAGATGGGTTTGGAAGTCTTCGAAGCGACGCGTGCGCAGGAAGGCGTCGCGCAAGATCAACAGGGTCCAGCGATCGCCCACCACCGAGAGGGTGCGCGCTACCGAGCAGGTCAGGTCGCCGATGTCACGCCAACGCATGGCTACGTTCCAAAACGGAACGGACTATAGGAGCGTGTCACGGGTCAGTCAATCACGTGCGGGTATGTGATTGACTGTGTGCGCTAGGGGCGCAAGATTGCGGGCGAGATGGCGGCGACAACCACGAACTCGGCGGCGCTGGCGACCGGGCATGCCGATTCATCCGGTGATCTGCGCGTGCGGTTGAGCGCCGGGCTGCTTTCGCTCGTGGTCGGCGCGGCGCTGCTGGTCGCCAAGTTCGCTGCGTATCAGCTCACCAACTCGACGGCGATTCTCTCCGATGCGCTGGAGAGCATCGTCAACGTCGTCGCGGCGGTGTTCGCGCTCGGCGGATTGGTCTTCGCCGGCCGTCCGGCCGACCGCAATCATCCCTACGGCCACGGCAAGATCGAGTTCTTCTCCGCCGCCTTCGAAGGCGGACTGATCGCGTTCGCCGCGGTGATGATCGTCTATGAGGCGGGCGCCAGCCTGCTGCACGGCAATCCGGTGCGGCAACTCGACCTCGGTCTCGCCATCACCGGCGGTGCCGGACTCGCGAATCTCGCACTTGGCGCGTTCTTGGTGCGAACCGGCCGTCGCTCGCAGTCGATGACGCTGGTCGCCGACGGGCAGCATGTGCTCTCCGATTTCTGGACCAGCGTCGGCGTCATCGTAGGCTTGGCGTTGGTGCGCCTGACCAATGTGCTGTGGCTGGATCCGCTGGTCGCGGCGCTGGTTGGCGTCAACTTGGCGTGGACCGGATTCCGACTCGTGCGCCAGGCTGCCGGGGGATTGCTTGACGAGGAGGATACTCACCTTCTCGACCGACTGGTCGCCGCGCTCAACGCGAGCGTCGTGCCTGGGATCATTCGCGTGCACAATCTGCGTGCGATCCGGTCGGGGCGGTTCAGTCACATCGACGCCCACCTAGTGGTGCCGGAATTCTGGACCGTGGATCGCGCGCACGACGCCGCCGATCACTTCGAACGCGAGGTCATCGCTACCTGCGGCATCGAGGGCGAGATCGTCTTTCACACCGATCCCTGTCATCGTGGCTACTGTACCCGCTGCGACATCGATGCGTGCCCAGTGCGCGTCGAACCGTTCCGCTCACGCCCCGCGCTGACGGTCGAGGAGATCGTGCAGCCGGATGAATTCCCGGCGTAAGCGATCGCATCCGGGAATCGCGGGCCTACCTCCATCGTCCGGATACTGAGCGTTGCCTTGACTCGTGCCGGCGCGCGCGCGATGGTGCCGCGCGATTTGCCACCCCCGAAAGGAGTCCGCATGCGTCTCGGCCGTTACGACAACCCGTACAAGTGCGTGTCTTACGCCGCCATCGACGCGTCGGTTCAGTACGAGTCGGTCGTGCTCGAAGCCGATGACGGTGGGTTGAGCAGCGGCCTGCTCCACACCAAGGGTGGTGAGCAGACTGTCGTCTGCTTCATGCATCCCAAGGCGGACATGAGCCGTCACTACGCGATGCCGTGGCTGCTCGACGCGGGCTACGCCACGTTCGGGCAGAATAGCCGCTGGTTGAACAACGACGAGCTGTGCGTCCACGAGGTGTTGCTGCTCGATGTAGCGGCTGGCGTCCGCTTCCTGCGCAATCGCGGCTTCAAACGCATCATCGTGTGCGGCAACAGTGGCGGCGGATCGCTCTATGCCTTCTACATCGCGCAGTCGGTCACCGCGCCGCCGCATCGGCTGCCGCAGACGCCCGCCGGCGATCCCTTCGATCTCAACGCCGTCGAGCTGCCGTCCGTCGACGGCTACATCAATCTCGCCGCACACCTCGGTGAAGGCAAGATCCTGATGAGCATGATCGATCCGTCGGTCACCGACGAGAGCGATCCGCTGTCATGCGATGCCTCGCTCGATCCGTTCAGTCCCGACAACGGCTATCGACAGCCGCCGGAGTCGAGCCGCTACGCACCCGAGTTCGTCACGCGGTATCGCGCGGCGCAGCGGGGGCGGGTCGAACGGCTCGATGCGATCGCGCGCGCGGGTTTGCGGCAACGCCATGAAGCGCGCGGCAAGATCGCCACCACCGATTTTGGCAAGCGGCCCTGGTCCGAACAAGCGGGCGCCCTGCGCGGTGCGGTCGTCTGTCCGTACATGGTGGTGTACCGCACCGAGGCCGACTTGCGCGCATTCGATTTGTCGCTCGATCCGTCCGCACGCGACGCCGGCAGTTTGTTTTCCTATCGACCGGATCTTTCCAACTACATGGAGTTCGGCTTCTCGCGGGTGCAGACGCCGCGCGCGTGGCTGAGCACGTGGTCGGCGTTGTCGTCCAACGCCAATGTCGTGCACAATGGCACGAAGATCACCGTGCCGTCGTTGGTCATCTACTACAGCGGCGACAACGCGATCTTTCCGTCCGATGCACGCGCCGCGTACGAGGCGCTCGCAGCCACCGATAAGCAGCTCCACGCGATCCCCGGCGACCACTACGGCTTCGGTGTCGGCACGCAAGAGCGCACCGGCGCGCCGCAGGCACTGGCGAAGATCGTCGCGTGGATGCGCGAACGCTTCTGATCGCGCGCACCATCCTATCGAGTGAATCCGCTGTGGAGTGGTTGACCGTAACGCTGGCGATGTACCGCAAGGCCTTCGGCCAGGCTGCGGAACTCGTGCTCAAGAACTGGCTCGTGCTCGGCACGGTGTTCGTCTACGTGGTGACGCTCAACGTCGGCGCGATCGTTGCCGGCTTGCTGCCCATCGTCGGCGGCTTTCTCTATACGTTGGTGCTGGCCGCCTGCGTCGGCTCGTTTCTCCATCTGGTCGAGATGATGGTGCGCACCAGCCGCGTGACCTTCGACGACTTCAAGCGAAGCTTCGGTGCGTATCTATGGGACGTGGTTGGCGTCAGCTTTCTGCTTTGGCTCTTCAGCCAACTCGCCGTGCCGGCGCTGCTGAGCTTGCCGCAGGGCGCCGTCATCGTGCTGTGCGCCTATCTGGCGATCTTCGTGTTCGCCAACGCCGTGCCCGAACTGATCTACGTCGGCCACTTCTCCTCGATCGCGTTGCTGCAGGAAAGCTACGCCTTCGTGCTGGAGAATTGGATCGAGTGGTTTCCGGCCAACCTCATCGCCGCCACGCTGGTCTTCGCGATCTGGTCCGTCCCCGTCGACGGGATCATCGAATGGATGCAAACCGCCGTGATCGCGTTGCTGATCTACTTCGTGATGGTCATGCGCGGATTGCTGTTCCGCGAGCTTCACGGCAGTAGCCGCCGCTCGCGCGCCTTCCGGCATCGCATGGGCGCATGAAACTGTGGAGAGCGATCAGGCGGCGTTGTCGATGCGCGCGCAGGATATCGACCGCTTGCGCGCGTCGGCAATCGCCGCGAACAGGTCGTCCCAATTTATCGGCTTAGTCACGTACCCGTCCATGCCGGCGTGCAAGCAGCGGTCGTCGTCGCCCTTCATGGCATGCGCGGTCAGAGCGATGATGGGGAGATGGGCCCCGGTGTGCTGCTCGCTGGCGCGGATCGCGGCGGTGGCTTCGAAGCCGTCCATTTCGGGCATCTGCACGTCCATCAGCACAATGTCGAACGCTTCCCGCGCAGCCGCCGCCACGGCCTGAAGACCGTTGGCGGCCACCACCACGGTGTGGCCGCGCTTTTCCAGGATGCGCACTACCAGCCGTTGATTGACTGCATTGTCCTCCGCCAGCAGGATGTGGAGCGCCGGCTGATTCTCAACGACGGACGAGCGAGCTGGGTCGGCGGCGTGCGGCGCTGCGGCCTCAAGACCCAACACGGTGAGAATGGCCGCGAGTAGTTCGGACTGTTTGAGCGGCTTGGCCAAATAGGCGGCGATGCCCAAGGCGCGACAGCGCGCCGCGTCGCCCGGCAGGTCCGCGGACGAGAGCATCATGATGGTGGCCCCGGCGAGCTCCGGGGTGTGGCGAATCTGCTCGGCCAGCGCGAACCCATCCATGTCGGGCATCTGCGCGTCGAGCAGCACCAGCGGGAACGGGGTGCCGAGCGCAACGGCGTGTTTGAGCTCGGTGAAGGCGGCCACGCCGCCGTCGGCCGCGGTCGGGCGCATCTGCCAGTGGGACAGCATCTCGTAGAGGATGCGGCGATTGGTGGCGTTGTCGTCGACAACGAGCGCCGGCAGCCCGCGCAACTGCGCTGGCGACCGTGGATGACGCTCCATCCGCGGCTGCGTCGATATCCCAAAGCTGGTCGTGAAGTGGAAGGTGCTGCCGGCGCCCATCTCACTCTCCGCCCAGATCTTCCCGCCCATCAGCTCCACCAATCGAGTCGAGATCGCCAGGCCCAGTCCGGTGCCGCCATAGCGGCGAGTGGTCGAGCCGTCGGCCTGTTCGAACGGCTGAAAGATACGCGGCAGCTTGTCGGTCGGAATGCCGATGCCGGTGTCGCTGACGGAGAAGTGGAGATGCGCCGCGTCCTGCGCGGCGGACTCGATACTAACCCGCACGACCACCTCGCCGCGCGCGGTGAACTTGAGCGCGTTGCCCACCAGATTGACGAGCACCTGACGCAATCGCCCCGAATCGCCGACCAGCGCATCGGGCACTTCAGCCGGGATGTGACACGCCAGCTCCAGCCCCTTGGCGGCGGCGCGCACGGCCAGGGTCTTCATCGTATCGCCGAGACTGTCGCGCACGCTGAAGTCGTGGGCATCCAACTCCAGCTTGCCGGCTTCGACTTTGGAGAAGTCGAGGACATCGTTGACGACCGCCAGGAGTGCCTCGGCGGACGACTTCACCATATCGAGGTATTCGCGTTGCTCGGTAGTGAGCTCGGTATTGAGCGTGAGCTCAGTCATGCCGATGATGCCATTCATCGGCGTACGAATCTCGTGGCTCATGTTGGCGAGGAACTCGCTCTTCGCCCGGTTGGCCGCCTCGGCCGCCTCCTTGGCGTGGAGCAACGCCACTTCGGCTCGCTTGCGGTCGGCGACCTCCACGTTCAGTTGAGTGTTTGCCAAGGAGAGCTCGATTGTGCGTTCTTGCACGTGAGATTCCAAGTGGTCGCGCGCCTGTCGCAAGCCGGCCTCAGCCCTCGTCCGCTCCGCGATTTCTCTTCGTAGCGTTTGCGTACGAGCGGCAATTTCGCGTTCGACGCGCCCCAGGAAGACGTAGAAGAATCCCACCAGGATTCCGCCGACGCCGAGCGAGAGCGCGCTGGTTAGCAGTATCGAGTAGCGAGCGGCGTCTAAAGATGCAGTGATATCCCGAAGCGCGCCGAGCTGCCCCAGTACCTGGCCGCGGACGTCCGCGAGGGGGAGGAAGCTCACCTGCAGCGTGCGATCGTCCACGCGGACTTGATGATCCCCTTTCAGGTCGTCGGGCGGTTGCGCAAGCAGCCCCGCTATGGCCTCCGGAATGTGATCGATGGTCTTGTCCATGATCACGACGGAGGGGAACTGCTCCCACGCGGCGTGTCTGTCAGAGGTCTTGAGCCCACGCTCCCATTGGTCTCGATCGAGGAACTTCTTGTCGACGGCGACAATGATGTCTACGTCCAGCTTGCCATGCAGCTGTTGGGCGATGTCCGCGAATTCCTTTCCCAGTTCGACGTAACCGAGGAGCTCGCCGGCGCTGAACCAAGGAAAGACAACGCGCTGCACGAACGTACCGATAGGTCCCCGCTCGATGCCTGAGACGGGTCTCCCCGTGCGCTCCGCCTCCAGTGTGGTGAATCGATCGATCGTATCGCCGAAGCGGTCAGGCTTGTGCGCGCGGAGAAAGTTGACCCGATCGGGAGTGTGAAAGTAGAGATGCGTGATCTTGTGCCGCTGCGACAGCTCGTCGAACATTGCCTGGACTCGGTCCAGTACAGCGGCCCGGTCGTGCCGTCGGAAGGCGCCTTCCAACGTCTGGTCGCGCATGAGCACCTGCAGGACCGTGCTCATTACTGAGGCGCTCTGCTGCATCTCGGCTTGCAAGAGATTGCTCACCTCTCGTGTAGAGCGGACGATGTCTGCAGCACTTCTGCGCCGCTGATCCTGATGGAACGCGAAGAGGAACGCGCTCAGCGACAGGCAGATTGCCAGCCCCATCGGGAGCATCAACCTCATCCGGATGCGCTCCACGTTGGTGCCGAAGCGAGGAACGAACCGCCGGCTGCCAGCATGACGCGTGGGATTCATCCGGTTGGACGCGGCCTCATTCGGAGATGGCGACGATCGCTTCGGGGTCATTCCAGGTTCCCGCGGCCAACGGCGATGCGCATGATTCGCGCAGGAGTCTCGATACCGGGGTCTTTGGCCATTGTGCTATGCGTTCGCTACCGAGACCGGGTCATTCGGTCCTTCTCCACGAAACGCTGATCGGCTTCATGCTGCGACTCCTACGGTCGGATCACTGGGTTCTGGGCTGGTCGTTCTCACTGCGACCACTCTCTGGGTGTCCTAAAGTCGGCCCATTGGTTTCGAACGGTTGGTAACGCAACTGCCGTACCAGATGCCCACCACCAGCGAAGTGCTTTCGGATCAATTCTGTCGGATGTGAGGCGGGAGGCACTGATATGACGAATCTAGAGGGTTTCCCGTAACCGTGACACGCCGCAAACGGGCTTGGTCAAAAAGGAATCGCACAAATCGAGCGGGCGATATCGGCTATGGTCGCTCGCAGCGAGACCACGCCGATATCGAGGACAATCCGTCGCTCGTCTCAGTGAGTCTAAACGAGATCAGCCGAGCGACAGGAACGCTTGCCGCGCGAACTCGTAGGCGCCGGACGGGAACACGCCGAGCAGGATCGTCGCGATCACCGTGACCAGCATGGTTGCCAACAGATACGGGCGCGTGGTTGGACTCGGCACATCGGCGGAGCCTTCAGTCATGTACATCTGCACCAGCACGCCGACGTAGTAGTACATCGACACCACGCTATTGAGCACACCGATGACGGCCAGTCCGATGTAGCCGGACTTTACCGCCGCGGCGAACAGGTAGAACTTACCGGCAAACCCAACCAGCGGCGGCACGCCAGCCAGCGACAGCATGAAGATCGCCATCGCGAAGCCGAGAAACGGATGGCGGAAGCCGACGCCCGCATAGTCTTCGAGACGCTCGTTAGGTTCACCGCGCTTGCCCAACGCCATGACGACGGCGAATGCTCCGAGGTTCATCAGCGCGTACCCGAGCAAGTAGAACAACACCGCGCTGCCGCCGTTCTCGCCGTTCGCGACCATGCCGACCAGCAGATAGCCGGCGTGCGCGATGCTCGAGTAGGCCAGCATGCGCTTGATGTTCTGTTGCAACACCGCGACCACGTTGCCGACCGTCATCGTCAGCACCGCGAGTCCCCACAGCACCACGCTCCAATCGCCGCTGAGCCCGGCGAGGCCGTGCAGGAACACGCGGGTGAACGCGGCAAAGGCGGCGGCTTTCACGCCCACGGCCATCAGCGCCGTGATCGACGTCGGCGCGCCCTCGTAGACATCGGGGGTCCACGCATGAAACGGCACCGCCGCCACTTTGAACCCGAAGCCGATCAGCAACAGCGCCATCCCAATGGTCGCGAGCATGCGCTGCTCACCGCCGGCCTTCGCAAGATGACCGGCAATGACGTTGAGCGTCGTCGATCCGGTCGCGCCATAGAGCATCGCGATCCCGAACAGCAGAAAGCCGGTGGCGAACGCGCCGAGCAAGAAGTATTTCAGCGCCGCTTCGGTCGAGCGCAGTTGCCGCCGCCAAATGCCGGCGAGTACGTAGACCGCGATCGACATCACTTCCAGGCCGAGAAAGATGACGATCAGATCCGTCGCTGCCGCCATCACCATCATGCCGACGGTCGCGAACAAAATGAGCGTGTAGTAGTCGCCCACCCGGATGTCGGTGAGTTCGAGGTAACTCATCGACATCAGCAGCGTCAGACCGGCGGCGAGGCAGAAGATCAGATTGAAGAACAGCGCGTAGCGATCGACGGACATCATGCCGCCGAAGCCGGTCTCGCCTTGGTTCCACAGCGTGATCGAGGCCACGGCAGTGACGGCGAGCCCGACAATGCCCAGCCAGCCGAGTCCGTCGCGATCCGGTCCTTCCATCCACAGATCCGTCACCATCACCAGCAGCGCGGTGCCGGTGAGCAACAACACCGGCAACAGCACCAGCCACGCGACGGGCGTCGCCGCGATCATCGACGTGGCGGTCACGGGTCCACCGCTCCTTTGGCGAACATCGCGCTTGGGGCGTCGACCGCTGCCATCTTTTTCTCGATGCGCGCCAGATACGCGGTCACCGCCGGCTCCATGCGGCTAAGGAACGGCGCGGGATACACTCCCATCAGCACGATCATCACCAGCAGCGGAATCAACACCGCGCGCTCGACGCTGGAGAGATCCGGGAGCGTGGCGTTGGCGGGATTCGTCAACGGACCGAACATCACCCGCTGGAACATCCACAGCATGTAGACGGCACCCAAGACCACGCCGCTGGTGGCGACCGCGGCCAACCACGGCTGCGCCTTGAAGGCGCCCATCAGAATCAGAAACTCGCCGACGAAGCCGTTGAGTCCGGGCAACCCGATCGACGACAGCATCACGATCAGAAAGCACACGGCATACTTCGGCATTTGCTTCCACAAGCCGCCGAACTCGGCGATCAGTCGCGTGTGGCGACGCTCGTACAGGACGCCGACGAGCAAGAACAGCGCGCCGGTCGACAGGCCGTGGTTGAGCATCTGATAGATGCCGCCCATCACGCCTTGCGGATTGAGCGCGAACAATCCGAGCATGACGAAGCCGAGATGGCTCACCGAGGAATACGCCACCAGCTTCTTCAGATCCGGTTGCACCATCGCCACCAGCGCACCGTAGACGATGCCGATCACGGCCAGCGTGGCGATGTACGGAGTCGCTTCCGCCGCCGCCACTGGGAACAAGGGAATCGCAAAGCGCAGGAAGCCGTAGGTGCCGAGCTTGAGCAAAATGCCGGCGAGGATCACCGAGCCACCGGTCGGCGCCTCCACGTGCGCGTCGGGCAACCAGGTGTGCAGCGGGAACATCGGCACCTTAATCGCGAAGGCCAGCGCGAACGCCGCGAACAGCCAACGTTGCGCCTCCATCGGCAGGCTCACATCATAGAGATGCAACAGGTCGAATGAAGGTTGCCCCGCCTGCGCGTGCGTGGCGAGGTACAGAATCGCCACCAACATCAGCAGGCCGCCGACCATGGTGAAGAGCACGAACTTGATCGCCGCGTAGATCCGCCGTGCGCCGCCCCACACACCGATGAGGAAGTACATCGGCACGAGCATCACTTCCCAGAACACGTAGAACAGAAACAGATCGAGGGCGACGAAGGCACCGAGCATCCCGGTTTCCAGCGCCAACATGAAGAACATGTATTCCTTGAGCCGCTTGTGAACGTCGCTTCGTGCGGCCAATAGCACCAGCGGAGTCAGGAACGTCGTCAGCAGCACCAGCCACAAACTCAGTCCGTCGACGCCAACCTGATAGCGAATGTTGAACTGCGGGATCCAGGCGAACGACTCGACGAACTGCATGCCGCCGTTGGTCGCATCGAACCCCAACAGCATGTCGAGCGACAAGGCGAACGGGATCAGCGACAGGAAGAAGGCCGCGCGGCGGATGGCGTTGAGCTGCTCGCGCTGCATGCAGAGCACGAACACGCCCGCGAGCAGGGGAGTGAAGACAATCAGCGTCAGCATGGGATCATCGCCGAATCACCGCCACACGTAGTACCCGATGATCACCACCGCGCCGATCAGGAACGACAGCGCGTAGTGCTGCACGTTGCCGGTCTGCACGCGGCGCCACAGGCTGCTGTTGGCGGCGACGGTTTCGGCCGCGCCGTTGACCAGCCCGTCGATGACGGTGGCGTCCCAGACCCGCCAGAGCCACGTCGACCCGCGCTGGATCGGTTGCACTACGACCGCATCGTACAACTCGTCGACGTAGTACTTGTTGAACACGAGATCGTAGAGCCGGCCAGCGCGCCACGCGATCAGCATCGGCATGCCCGGCTGCACGATGTAGAAGAAGTACGCGATCGCGATCCCAAGCAAGGCGATCACAACCGACGCAGCCATCAATCCGTACTCAAGAGCAGCACTGACGTGCTCGACCTCACCATGGCCGAAGACCGGCGCGAGAAAGTGTTCGAACTGATTCCCCCACAACCAATGCGCCGGCATGCCGATCCAGCCGCCGACGATCGACAGCGCCGCCAGCACCACCAGCGGAATCGTCATCGAGTTCGGCGACTCATGGATGTGATGCGCGACTTCCTTGTCGGCGCGGCATTCGCCGTAAAACGTCAGGAACAGGAGCCGGTACATGTAGAACGCCGTGAGGCCGGCGCCGACCGCGCCGATCAGCCACAGCGCGGCACTGCCGTTCTCGCTGGTGAACGCGCGCAACAGAATCTCGTCCTTGCTGAAGAAGCCGGCGAAGCCCGGAATGCCCGCGATCGCGAGGTTGGCGATGAAGAACGTCCCGAATGTGATCGGCATATGACGGCGCAGCCCGCCCATCTTCTGCATATCCTGCTCGCCGCTCATCCCGTGGATCACGCTGCCAGCGCCGAGGAACAGCAGCGCTTTGAAGAACGCGTGCGTCATCAAGTGGAAGACCCCGGCGCTGAAGGCGCCGACCCCGACCCCGAGGAACATGTAACCGAGTTGGCTGATGGTCGAGTACGCCAGCACCTTCTTGATGTCGTTTTGCGCCAAGCCGATGGTCGCCGCGATCAATGCCGTCAAGGCACCGATCCACGCCACCACCGCCAGCGCCGTTGGCGTCAGCACGTAGAGGAAGTTGAGCCGGGCGATCATGTACACGCCCGCCGTCACCATCGTCGCTGCATGGATCAACGCACTGACGGGAGTCGGACCCGCCATCGCATCGGGCAACCACACGTAGAGCGGTAACTGCGCCGATTTGCCGGTGGCACCGACGAACATCAACAATGCAATCGCCGTCACGACGCCGAGCGGGATCTGCTTCACGTGCGCGGCGACTTCGCTGAATGCCAGCGTGTGCGGCCCCGCGCCCAGGTTCCAAAACAGCAGAAATAGCCCGAGCAAGAAACCCGCGTCACCGATGCGGTTGACGATGAACGCCTTCTTTCCGGCGCTGGCGTTCTCGTCCTTGTCGTACCAGAAGCCGATCAACAGGTATGAACACAGCCCAACGCCTTCCCAGCCAACGAAGAGCAGCGGCAGATTGTCGGCCAGGACTAGCACCAACATCGCGAAGGTGAACAGGTTGAGATACGTGAAGTAGCGCGCGAAGTCGTCCTCGTGCGCCATGTAGCCGACCGAGTAGATGTGAATCAGCGAGCCGACACCGGTGACCACCAGGATCATCACCGCCGACAGCGCGTCGGCCCGGAACGCGACATCGAGATGCAACGAGCCGGCGCTGATCCACGGATAGACGTTGTCGAGCAGCGCGGTGCCCTCGGGTAGGCCGAGCAGCGTCGCGAAGGCGGTCACGCTCACACCAAACGCCGCGATCACCATCCCCGGCGCGATCAGTGACACGAAGCCCCGACCGGCGCGTTGTCCGAACGTCAGGTCGATCAGCACGCCGAGCAGCGGCAGCGCTGGAATCAGCCAGAGGTAATTTGCGGTGACGGTGTCGTGCATCGCTACCAACGCAACAAGTTGAGGTCATCGACGTTGGTGGTCTCACGCCCGCGAAACATCGAGATGATGATCGCGAGCCCGACGGCCGCCTCGGCCGCCGCCACGGTCATCACGAAGAACACGATCACCTGCCCATCCATCGAGTGCCATTGGCGGGCGAAGGCGACAAACGATAGGTTGACGGCGTTGAGCATGAGTTCGATCGACATGAAAATGACAATGACGTTGCGCCGGATCAGTACGCCCACCGCACCGATCGCGAACAAGAGGGCGCTCAACACCAGATAGTAGGTAACCGGAACCATCGCGCTCAACTCACGTGGCGTTTCGCCAGCACCACGGCGCCGATGACGGCGACCAGCAGGAGCACCGAGGTGATCTCGAACGGCAGCAAGTAGTGAGTGAACAGACGCTCGCCGAGGCTTTCGGTCTGACCGAAGCCCTCGGCGACCGCGCCGCTCATGCCGAGCCCGGCCACCGTTCCTTTCGCGCGTGTGAGCTGAATCACCTCCAAGGCGAGGAACGAACCCGCCAACGCGGCCACGAGCCGGAAGCCGACGCGACCAGTTTCGCGCGGCTCGCTCTGCAAGTTCAGCAGCATGATGACGAACAGGAACAGCACCATGATTGCGCCGGCATAGACGATGATCTGCAGGAGCGCGACCAAATGCGCATCCAGGAGCACGAAGACGACGGCCAGCAGAAACAACGTGCAGACCAGCGACATCGCGCTGCGCACGGGATTGCGTTGCAGGATCACGCCGAGTGCGCTGATCACCAGCAGCCCGGCGAGAATGAGGAAGAGCGGCAAGCTCATCTCAGGAATGCACCGCCAGAATGATCGCCGCCGTCAGCACCACGTTGGCCAACGCCAACGGCAGCAGCCCCTTCCATCCCAACCGCATCAACTGGTCGTAGCGAAAGCGCGGCAGCGTCCAGCGGATCATGATCTGCAGCCAACAGAAGAACAGCACCTTCACGGTGAACGAAAGCAGTTGCAGCAGCACCACCACGATTTGTGGCAGTGCGATCATGCCGCCGCCGAGATGGAATCCGTCGCGCGCCAGGAACGGCACCTGCCAACCGCCGAAGAAGAGCGTGGCCACCATGCCGCTGACGATGATGATTTCGATGAAGTCAGTCATGAAGAACATGAGATGCTTCACGCCGGAATATTCGGTGAAGTAGCCGCTCACCAGTTCCGATTCGGCCTCGGGGAGATCGAACGGCACCCGCTTGCTCTCGGCGATGCCCCCGCAGAGGAACACCAGAAACGCGAGCGGCTGATAGAAGATGCCCCATGCGGGCAGCGGTAGCCACGACGCCAACACGCCGCCTTGCGCCCGCGCCATCGCTTGCAAATCCAGCGAGCCATACGTCATCACCATCGATACGACGGCGAGACCGACGGCCAATTCGTAGGAGATCATCTGCGCCGAGCCGCGAATGCCGCCCAGCAGCGACCAGCGGTTGTTCGACGCCCAGCCGCCCAACACCACGCCGTAGACACCGAGCGACACCATTGCCAACACGTACAGCACGCCGACGTTGAGCGGCGCCACTTGCAAATTGACGGTCTGCTCGCCGATCTGCAGCACATCGCCGAACGGAATCACGGCGAAGGCAACCAGCGCGGGGAAGAGATTCACGCACGGCGCCAAGAAGTGCAGCAAGCGATCGGCCCCGGCCGGCACGACATCTTCCTTGGTAATGAACTTGAGCGGGTCGCACATTAGGGTGTTGACCAAACCCGCGCCGGCGAAGCCGAACACCGCGGCGCGGTTGGACCCGATGCGATCTTGGATGAGGGCGCTGCCCTTGCGCTCGACCCAGCCGAGCGTCCCGGCGAGCTGCAACACCATCAGCAACACGACCAGCGCTTTGATCGCAGCGATCCCGATCTCAAGTGCCATATGCTCTCTGGTGCCGTCCGCGCACGCCGGTTCAATCGCGCGCGAGCCGCTCGATCAGTTCGAGCGTGCCTTCGGGAGTCAGGTTCTCCCAATAGTCGTCGTTGATCTGCATCATCGGCGCCGTGCCGCACGACGCCAGGCATTCGACTTCATCGAGCGAGAACTTCCCATCCGGCGTCGTCTGGCCCACGCCGATGCCGAGCCGGCGTTCGCACGCTTCAACGATGCGATCCGATCCACGCAGCGCACACGACAGGTTCGTACACACCTGCACGTGGTGCCTCCCCATCGGCTGCTTGTAGTACATCGTATAAAACGACGCGACGGACGCGACGAACGCCGGCGACTCGTTGATCAACGACGCCACGTACGCCAGTGTCTCATGACTCAGGTATCCGAACTCGCGCTGCGCTAGCCACAGCGTCGGCATGATCGCCGCCCGTTTGGTCGGGTAACGCGTGAGGTACGCTTCAAACTCTTGCCGCGCAGCGGCGGAAAACTCTACGGCCATAGTTGACGCTGGAAATTCGATTGATGGCAGAGCGCTAGCGATCGCACTCGCCCCCGATCATGTTGAGCATGCCGAAGGTCGGCACGATGTCGGAAATCATGCCGCCCTTGAGCAGCGACCCGAGAGCGCCCATGGCCAAGAAGCACGGTGGGCGAACGCGCACACGATACGGCCGCCCGCTGCCGTCGCTCACAACGTAGAATCCCAACTCGCCGTTGGCGCCTTCTACCGCTTGATAGGCCTCGCCGCGCGGCACCTTGATGCCTTCCATGATCAGCTTGAAATGATTCATCAAGCCCTCGATGTTACTGTACACGTCGCGCTTCTCCGGCAGCGTGATCCGCGGGTCGGTGATGCGGATCGGCCCGTCGGGCAGATTCTTGAGCGCCTGCTCGATGATGCGCATGCTCTGCTCCATCTCGGCCACGCGCACCAAGAAGCGATCGTAGTTGTCGCCGTTACTGCCCAGCGGCACTTCGAAATCGAAATGGTCGTAGCTCGAATACGGACGGGCTTTGCGGACATCGTAGTTGACCCCGGTCGAACGCAGCATCGGACCGGTGATGCCGTACGAGATGGCGTCGGCTGGCGTCAGCGTGCCGATATTGCGCATGCGGTCATAGAAGATGCGGTTGCGCGTGAGCAGCTTGTCGCAGTCGGTCAGGATGCCGCGCGTATGCTTCAACGCGGCGGCGATCTTGTCCGCGATGTCGGGCGGGAAGTCGTTGGTCACGCCGCCAATTCGTGTGTAGCTCACGGTCAGCCGCGCACCCGTCACCGCCTCCGCGATGTCGTACACCAGTTCGCGCGACTCGTTGAGCAAAAAGCCAACGGTCATGGCTCCCAGTTCGGTGGCCGCCATGCCGAGACAGGTCTCGTGATCGGTGAGCCGCGACAGCTCACTCATAATGACGCGGATGTACTGGCAGCGCGGCGGCACCTCGATGCCGAGCAGCTTCTCGACCGCCAGCGCGTAGCCGACGTTGTTGATCAGCGGCGAGGCGTAATTGAGCCGGTCGGTGTAGGGGATCACCTGGGTCCACGTCCCCTGCTCCGCCATCTTCTCGAAGGCGCGGTGGAGATACCCGACCTCAACATCGCAGTCGACCACCACCTCGCCATCGAGCCTCAAGTTGAACTTGACCGTGCCGTGGGACGCCGGATGGGACGGGCCCATCTGGATCTCCATGATCTCTTCGGTCGGATCTATTTCAGCGGGCGCGAACGGCCGGGCGGGATCAGCCATTGAACTTCCAATCCTGCGCGATCGGATCGCGTTCGGGAATGAGCGGCTGGCGCTTATCGACGGGATAGTCCTTGCGCAGCGGGTGGCCAACGAACTCGGGATACATGAGAATACGGCGCAAATCGGGATGACCGGAGAAACGGATCCCAAACATGTCCCACATTTCGCGTTCCATCCAGTTCGCCGACTTCCACAGCGGCGCCAGCGACGGAACCACCGGATCTTCCTCCGGCACGCTCACCTTCACCCGCAGCCGATATCCGTGCTGCAGCGACACGAGATGACACACCCAGTCGAAGCGCGGGGTTTGACCGAGACGATCCACCGCCGTCTCGTCCATGAGGAAGTTGAAGGCGAACTCCGGCCGATCACGCAGTTGTTGGAAGGTCTCGAAGCTGTCCTCGCGGCGGATGACGATGGTCTCGTCGCCACAGTCGCTGTGATTCGCCACGATGCGCTCACCGAAGACTTCCAGCAGACGCGGCAGGAGCGGCGCTATTCCCATTCGAGCGCCCCCTTCCGCCACACGTAGAGCAAACCCAATCCGAGGATGCCGATGAACATCAGCATCTCGCCGAAGCCGAACCAGCCGAGGCGCCGGAACAACACTGCCCACGGGTACATGAACACCACCTCGATATCGAAGACGATGAAGAGGATGGCGGTCATGTAGAATTTCACCGAGAAGCGCCCCCACGCCGGGCCGCTGGATTCGTTGCCGCATTCGAAAGTCTCGAGCCGGATCGCATTGTGACTCTTCGGCCCCAACAGCTTGCCGAGCAGAATCATCACGACTACGACCGTCCCCGCGAGCGCGAACGTCACCAGCACTGGGAGATATTCAGCAGTCATCCGACTAAGCAATTCGCGTGAATTTGCGACGCGCGGCGTCGGGCACCGGGTCTATCAAAGGTCGGCACGAAGTCAAGGTTGAGAGAGCGGTGATCGGACCGATCGGACCGATCTGTCCGATCGGTCTGATCCTGTGCTTGACACCGCGATGGATTACAGTTTGTGTACGCAGCGCTTTGAGCGGGGAATCGACGATGGCAACGCAGAGCAAGAAGAAATCAGCGGCGACCAGCCCGGTGACGCCGACGCTGGACAATCCGCTCGCCGACCCAAGCCCGGCGGCGGACCCGCCCACCGAAGCGAACCCCACCGGCGCCTACGACCAGACCCTGCTGCAAGCCGAAGAGCTGCGCCGCCGCCCATACACCGCCGCCGGCACGCTGCAGATTCTCCGCCAGCACGCCAAGGGTCGCATGACCGTGTGGGAGCGCATCGACGTCTTGCAAGACAAAGACTCGCGCCCGGCGGTGCTCTACCAAAACTGGGGTCGCAACCTCGACGGCGCGTCGATCGTCACCGCGGTGGTCAAGATTCGCGGTCGCGATGTTGCGCTCTACGGCCACGACTTTACGGTGCGTGCGGGCTCGATGGACGCGACCAACGGACGCAAGTTGGCCAACCTCATCTACCTAGCCGGAAAGCGCGGCATTCCCTTGATCGGCATGAACGACAGCGCCGGCGCGTTCGTGCCGGCTGGGATCGGCGGCCTCGACGGCTACGCGGAAGCGTTCACCGCGCTGCGCAAGATCAGCGGCGTCGTGCCGAGCATCATGTGCATGTTCGGCTTCAACGCCGGCGGCGGCGCCTACCTGCCGCGCCAGGGCAGTTTCATGATCCAACCGGCGAACACGTTCTTCGGCCTCACCGGCCCGGTGGTGGTCAAGAGCGCGCTGGGCGAAGACGTTACCCCCGACGATCTCGGCGGCCCCAAGGTCCACGGCGCAAGCGGCGTCTCGGATATCACCGTGGCCGACGAAGTGGCCGCGCTGCGCACAGCGCAGCGGTTGCTCGGCTACCTGCCGGACTCCAGCAAGGTGGCGCCGCCGTTCGAGAGCACGTCCGATCCGATGGATCGTCGCACCACCGAAATCGACACCCTGCTGCGTAAGGCGTTCAACTCGCCCACCGGCTTCAACACTCCGCTCGACGTCACCATTCTCATTCAGCAGGTGTGCGACCACGGCGACTACTTCGAAATCCAACCCGACCGAGCGCGCAATGCGATCACCGCATTCGGCCGACTCGCTGGCAACGTGGTCGGCTTCGTCGCCAACAACAGCGCGGTCGCCAGCGGTCAGATCGATATCGATGCAGCCTACAAGATCGCCCGCTTCGTGCGCTTCTGCAGCGTCTACAACGTACCCGTCATCTTCATGGAAGACACCACCGGCTTCCTACCCGGGCGCGATCAAGAGAGCCGCGGTATTGTGCAAGCCGGCCGCGCGATGCTCGACGCTATCATCGATCTGCGCACACCGCGCATCCTGCTCATCATCCGCAACGCCTTCGGCGGTGCGTACGCGGCGTTCAACTCCTACGCCGTCGGCGCCGACATCGTGCTGGCGCTGCCCACCACGCGAGTGGCCGTCATGGGTACTGCGGGCAAGGAGTACACGTACAAGAAGGAGCTGCAGGAACTGCGCGCCAGCGCCGCACAACGACTCGACGAACTCATTGCCGCGCGCGTCAAAGCCGGCAGCCCGCCGAAGGTTGCGGCGGAAGCAGCGCAGAAGGAAGTAGCGGATTGGCTGCGCGCCAAAGAAGCGGAGTTCAACCAACGCTACGAAAAAGAACTGATGAACCCGCGCGAGGCGCTCAGCCTCGGGTCAATTTCGGAGATCGTGATGCCGACCGATCTGCGGGCCGTGCTGGGACGCAACCTCGAGTTCCTGCTCCGCCGTTACGAACCCGGTCCCTGGCAGTCGATCCAGCGGGAGTTTCATTGATGCTGCCGCCCAAGCACGATCCGACCACGCGCAACCCGGCGATCCATCGCGACCGCCGGCTGGGTCAATCGCCGTCCGAATGGATTCGTTCATTCGCCTGCGACGACATGGGCGTGCTCATCGTCTGCCGCGGTCCAATTCGCAAAGAAGCGATCGATGTTTTTCGCGAGATGGGGATGACCAACGTCGGCATCTTGATCTCCGAACGCGATAGCATCGTTTTCCCACGCGCGTTGTCGCCGGAACTGCGGATCATGGACCCCAAGAACGTCCATCCGATCCCCGACTACACCGGTACGACCAAGGAAGAACGCGAGCAGCGCATCGCCCAAATGATCGCGATCTGCCGTGAGCACGGCTACCGGTACATCTTCGCAGGTTACGGATTCATGGCCGAGGACGCATCGTTCGTCCGCGCCCTCGAACACGCCGGCCTCACCTTCATCGGACCCGGCTCGCACACGCAGGAAGCGGCTGGTGCGAAGGACGAGGCCAAGCGCACAGCCATCGCGAATCAAGTTTCAGTGACGCCGGGCTTGAACAACGCAACCGCTCGCACGTTGCTCCGCAAGTACCCGGATCGGGCCGCGCTCGCCAAGCTCGTCAAACAGAACGGCCTGACGGTACCGGAGGTGGGCGATCAGAAGCTCGCGCTGGAAGCGCTCGCCGACTGTGTACTCGCCGCCGCCTATGCGAAACATCTCGATCTGTTCACCGTCGAGGAGTTGGCCGAGCAACTCCGCGCCGAGGCCGAGCAGTTGATCGCCGAAAATCCCGGCCGGCGCTTCCGCCTGAAGGCCATCGGAGGCGGCGGCGGCAAAGGCCAGCGGATTTTCTCTGAAGCTAACGTTGTTCCGGGACTCGCACGCGAAGTCCTCAACGAGGTCAAAGCCACCGGCGTCGGCGACAACAAGAACATGCTCATCGAGTTGAACGTTGAGCAGACCCGTCACAACGAGATCCAGATCCTCGGCAACGGCAAGTGGTGCGTGGCGCTTGGCGGACGTGACTGCTCCTTGCAAATGCACGAGCAAAAACTGGTCGAAGTCTCGATCACCCAGGAAGGCCTCACCGCTGCGATCGCGCAGGCGCGCGCCGCGGGCGACACACGCAAGGCGCGCGTGCTGGAGTCCGACCTCGCGGTGCTCCAACGCATGGAAGCGGAAGCCGAGCGGTTCGGCGCCGCCGTCCAGCTTGATTCGGTTTCAACCTTCGAGTGCATCGTCGAAGGCGCGCAGCACTATTTCATGGAGGTCAACACCCGCATCCAGGTCGAGCACCGCGTCTCCGAACTGTGTTACGGGTTGCGCTTCAGCAATCCCAGTGACGCGACCGATTGTTTCGATGTTCACTCGCTGGTGGAGGTCATGGCACTGGTCGCGAAACACAGGTCGCGCCTGCCCAAACCGACACGTGTCCAGCGCGACGTAGCCGCCATCGAGGTCCGTCTCAACGCCACCGATCGCGCGCTCAACCCCGCCGCCGGCGGCGTGATCATCTCGTGGTCCGACCCCATCGAAGGCGAGATTCGCGACGATCAAGGGATCTCGATTAAGAACCCCGACACGGACCTCTTCATGCGCTACCGGTTGGCCGGTGCCTATGACTCCAACGTTGCCCTCCTGCTGGCCACCGGCGACAGCCGCCGCGAAAGTTTCGCGCGCGTCACTGAGATCCTGCGCCGCACGACCTTGCGCGGCATCGATCTCGCCACCAATCGTGAGTTTCTGTTCGGCATCGCCACCTGGTTTCTCAGCCGCGACGTGTGGGCCAAGCCAACGACGAAATTCGTCGTGCCGTATCTCACGCTCATCGGTGAGCTCACCGGCGAAGCGCAAGCAATCGACTTCGACTACGCGTTTCAACAAATCGCGCGCCAGACCACCGCCGCTGCCGGCGGCAACGACCGCACCGTGGCCGCGACCGGCCAAGTCATCGCGCTAAAGGAGACGCTGCTCGAACGACCACTCGCGCTGTTGATCGAGGAGCCGCACTTTCTTTCCGCGTGGCTCAGCGAGCATCGGCTCGCCTTCGACATCGCGAGCGGACGCGTGGTGTGGAAGCGCAATCCGGTCGAAATCCTCGCCGCGACCTATCACTTGCTCCATCTCGACGATCAACACGGCGAACCAGCCGCGCACCGCATTTGGGACCACGATCATCAGCTTTTGACCACCGCCCTCTCCTTCTATGCGCAGCTCGCCGCGCGCGTACCGAAGGGCATGGCGTGGGCGGAACTGAACGACGTGCTGCGCGCCGAGGCGCCGTCATTCGGCTTCGACGCGGCGACGTGGCCGAAGGTGCGGGCGGCGCACATCGGGCACCAACTCGGCCTCGAAATCCTCGCCGTCCTGCCGATGATGGCAGCCAAGGTCGATTTCTATGGGCTCACGCTCAACGACGACCTCAGCGTGACCATCCCGGCGCGCTTGCTCGACTCCTCCCATCAGGAAGCGATGCGCAAAGTACTCGTGCCGCCGCCGAGCACGAAGGCCGACGAGATCGTCGCCGCCATGGGCGGCACCTACTACTCGCAGGAGGCGCCCGGTTTCCCTTCGTTCGTCACCAAAGGCGCGCACTTCGATCGCGGCGATCCGCTCTACATCATCGAAGTGATGAAGATGTTCAACAAAGTCTACGCGCAGTTCTCGGGCACCATCGATGAGATGCTGATCGCCGAGAGCGGCGTCGTCGTGCGCAAAGGCCAGCCGCTCTTCAAGGTCACCCCAGACGAGCGGATCGTCGAAGAAGATCCCAACACCAAGCACGCCCGCATTCGGGCGAACACTGACTCCTATCTCGCCAAGCTACTCTGAAGCCTCGGCGCCAGAACCGCGCGAGCGGCCGCGATTGTTCATTGCTTGCACTGCCTGCCAGACGACGATCGCCAAGATCGAGGCGTGGCCGAAGGCGTGGACCAGCAGGCCGCACGTGAAACGCCGGTCGATCTGAATCAGCGCGAGGCCGGCGATGCACCACAACACCACTGGCAGACGCAATCGGCTCCAGCCCATCCACACGAACACCGCCGGCAGCAGGAACACGTAGTGATGATACCAGAGCACGTTGGGCAGTAGCGTCATCCCGAAGATCACTACAATGAGCAGCGGCTCGGTATCGCGCGTCCGCTGCGCGGCGAACGCGCTCACCATCCACATCACCGCGACGTAGACCGTCAGTACGCGCTGCACCGTTGCGGCACTCCCTCCGCCAATCCAGTTGTACTGAATCAACTTGGCCACGAACGATTGTGAGTTGGCCCCGAGCGGAAACTCGTTGGTCAGCGCGCGAAACGCTTCGCCGTAAGTCACGAACGGTTGAATGCCATAGGCTGCGATCGTGATTGCGCTCAGTGCGAACAGCGCGACGGCGGCGCCGGCGATCACCCCCCGATTGCGGCGATTGCGATTGATCGCGAAGTAGCCGAGGAGCGCGGCGGGCGTCACCTTCGTCGCGATGGCAAGCGCCAGCGATGCACCCGCAACCAGGGGTCGCGACGACTCCCAGTACAGCGCGAAGCACAGCATGGACAGGGTGACCACGTTGATCTGGCCGATGTGCAGCAACTCCAGATAGGGAGCGAACCCCAACGCCAGCACGTACCACCACCACACGGTTCGCGACCGGTATCCGGCGCGCGCCGCCAGCATGCTGATCGCCACGCTCAACAGTACGGTGTTGATGGCCGCAAACACCACCGCCTGGAAGACCAGCGGCGCGATCGGCGCGAACGCTTGCACGATCAGCAGCGACGGCGGCGGATACAGGAACGCCGCGCCGATGTCGCGGATCGCGTAGGGATCGCGTCCGTTCTGCGCGTCACCGAGCGCCCGTTCGTAGAGACGAAAGTCCTGCAGCAGAAAACGCGGCAGCGGCTTGACCGCGAGAAACTGCGCTTCGGTCCGCAGTCCGAGCCCAACGTAGGCGACGAGGACCGGGACCAACCACCATCGCCGCACGGTCGCACGCAGGCGTGGCTCACGAATCGCGGCGCGGGTCGTCACCGGTGTCGCGGCGCGGGTTGTCACCGGAGTCGCGGCGCGGGTTGTCACCGATGGACCGCTGCGACGCTACTCGTCGCGGCTGAGGTAGGTGTATTCCTGCAAGCCCTGCTCGTAGTGCCGGCGCAGGCGGGCGGAGTCTTCGAGACTGATTTGGCCCGCGCGCATCGCCACCTCGATGGTGCGCCGTACCTTCTCGATCAGCGTTCCTTTGTCGTACTGCACGTACTGCAGCACTTCGGTGACCACGTCGCCTTCGACGACGTGCTCGACTTCGTAGCGCCCGTCGGGACCAAGGCGCACGTGCACCGCGTCGGTATCGCCGAACAGGTTGTGCAGATCACCGAGAATCTCCTGATACGCGCCGACGAGGAACACCCCGATGAAGTACGGCTGGCCGTTCCAAGGATGCAACTCCAGCACGTCTTTCACGTCGCGCTGATCGATGAACTTGTCGATCTTGCCGTCGCTATCGCAGGTGAGATCGGCAAAGATTCCGCGCCGCGTTGGCTTCTCTTCGAGCCGATGGATCGGCATCACCGGAAAGAGTTGCTTCACCGCCCAATGGTCGGGCGCCGACTGGAAGACGGAGAAGTTGCCGTAGTACGTGTCGGCGAGCCCCTTCTCAAGCGGTTCCAAATCATCGGGCACGTAGGGCAGCTCGCGCACGATGCGAAGAATCTTTTCGCAGCAATCCCAGAACAGCCGCTCCACGCGCGCCCGCCCGCGCAGATCGAGGTAGCCGAGCGAGAACAACTCCCCGGCTTCCTCTTTGAGCTGCAGGCTGTCGTGATACGCCTCTTGCACGTTCTTCTGCGACACCGTCGCCCAAATCTCGGCGAGATCCTTGATCACCTTGTGGTCGCCGTCGCCCACCGGTTCCGGCTGCTTACCCGACAGCATCTCATGAACGCCGAGCACATCGAAGATCAGCACCGAGTGATGCGCGGTCATCGCGCGGCCGGCTTCGGTGACGATGTCGGGGTGCGGGATGTGCTCCTTCTCGCACGCCTCCTGAATCGACGCCACCACGTCGTTGGCGTACTCCTGCACGGAATAGTTCATCGACGAATGGAAGTTGGTCTGCGAGCCGTCGTAGTCCACCCCGAGGCCGCCGCCGACATCGACGTAGCGCGGCGTCGCGCCCATCTGGAACAGGCCGGCAAACACGCGGCCGGCTTCGCGCAGGGCGTCCTTGTGCGCGCGGATCGCGGTGATCTGCGAGCCGATATGGAAGTGCAACAGTTCGAGGCAATCGAGCATCTCGGCCGCGCGCAGCGCTTCGACCGCCTCGACCATCTCGACGGCGGTGAGACCGAATTTCGAGCGGTCGCCGGTCGACTCGACCCATTTGCCGGCGCCTTTGGTGGTCAGCCTCGCCCGCACGCCGATGTGCGGCCGGATGCTCAGCTCCTTCGAGGTCTTGATGATGAGGTCGACTTCGCGGAAGCGGTCGACGACGATGATCGGCGTGCGCCCCAGTCGTTGCGCCAGCAGTGCGGTTTCGATGTACGCACGATCCTTGTAGCCGTTGCAGATGATGAGCGCACCGGGGGTATCGAGGACCGCCAGCGCGATCAACAGTTCCGGCTTGCTGCCGGCTTCGAGCCCAACGCCCTGCGCCGCGCCGTACTGGACGATCTCCTCGACCACGTGGCGCTGCTGGTTGACCTTGATCGGATACACCCCGCGGAACTTGCCATTGTAGCCGTACTCACCGATCGCCTTCTCGAATGCCCCGCACAACCCCTGCACGCGCGCCGCGAGGATGTCGGAGAAGCGCACCAACAACGGGGGGCGCAAGCCACGCTGTTCGAGGTCTTGCACGAGGTCGAGCAGGTCGACGCCCGGCCCGCCGTTGCCGCGCGGCAGCACCTCGACGTGGCCATGATCGTTGACCGTAAAGAACCCCGCGCCCCAATTGCCGACGTTATAGAGCTCACTGCTATCGCGAACGGTCCATCCTCGCATCGTGGTCGCGTCTCCCTCTGCGCCTTCGCCCGAGTTGTCGCTCCTCTATAGCGCCTCTGGCCACAGTCGCAACTGAAATTGAAGCGGAAGACCAGAAGATGAACCGTCATCTCCGTTCAGGTGTAGGGGCGACGCATGCGTCGCCCTCCGTTTTCTCCGCAGTCGACGCGTCCATTCGCGGGCGACGCATGCGTCGCCCCTACGAGGAACAAGGCCTCGGGTTGGGGGGCGTTCTTGGCGCCGTCGCGGTGAAGCTACTATCTCCTGAGGCTAACCCGCCTTGACTTGCGCGAGTCCCTTCGGCACCCGTCAGGCATGCTCTCTGCGCGCGCACTCGTCACCCTGATCGTTCTCGCCAATGCTGCAACCGCCGCTGTCGCCGCCGAAGTTTCGCGCCGCACGCCCGTCGTCGAGGCGGTCGAGAAGGTCAGCCCGGCGGTGGTGAACATCTCCACCGAACAGGTCGTCGAGCAACGCAGCAGCCCGTTCGGGAACCTTCGCGATCCGTTCTTCGAAGAATTTTTCCGCGACTTCGGCGAGTCGCGCCGCGGGCGCATCACTAAGACCAGCCTCGGTTCAGGCGTCATCATCCGACCCGACGGCTACATCCTCACCAACCAACACGTGATCCTGCAAGGCAGCCGCATCCACGTCACCCTCGCCGGCGAGCGCGAGTTCGAGGCGACGCTGGTCGGTGCCGATTCGGATTCGGACCTCGCCATCCTTAAAGTGAAGAGCGCGGACGATCTGCCGCATGTCGCGATGGGACGCTCGGACGATCTGATGGTCGGCGAAACCGTGATCGCCATCGGCAACCCGTTCGGCCTATCGCACTCGGTCACCACCGGTGTGCTGAGCGCCATCGACCGCACGCTGCAAACGGAAGGGCAAACGTACTACGACTTCCTGCAAACCGACGCGTCGATCAATCCGGGCAATTCGGGCGGCCCGCTGCTCAACCTCAATGGCGAATTGATCGGTATCAACACCGCGATCTATCAGAAGGCGCAAGGCATCGGCTTCGCGATTCCGGTCGATCGCGCCCGCCGCATCGTCAACGACCTGATCAGCTTCGGCGAAGTGCAAGTGCCGTGGGTGGGAGCCCTCGTGCAAAACCTGACGCCCGAGTTGGCGCACCACTTCGGCGTCCGCCGCGGCGTGCTGGTGCGCGGCGTCGAAACCGACAGCCCAGCCAGCCGCGCCGGACTCGAGCGTGGCGATCTCATAGTGGCGCTCGATGGCCACGAGGTCCGCTCCAGCGACGAGTACGAACAACGCGTGCGCGACCACACCGCCGACAGTCAGCTCCGCTTCAACCTCACGCGCGACGGTGCCGAGCGCACGGTCACGGTGCAGGCGAGTCAGTATCCGCTCGACCGCGCCGACGATCTCGCTTGGCAACTGCTCGGCGTGCAAGTGCACGAAGCGCGCGACGGCATGGCCGTGCGCCGCGTCCGGCCAGGCAGCAGCGCCGCCCGCATCGGCATGGCGCCAGGCGACTACCTCGTCGGCCTCGGCGGCGTTGCGTTCAAAGACCTCGCCGGGTTTCGCAAGAAGATGATCGAAGTGCGCCAGTCACAGAGCGTGCTGCTCAGCGTCCAGCGCGGCCATCGCATCTACAACGTCATGGTGCCGCTCGGCGAACGCGACGCGTAGCCGAGTGTTGGAGAGCGCGAAGCATCATCACCGGGACAGCGAGCCATGAGGCTTCTCTTCCTCACCACTGGCAGACGGCGGTGAGGGAGCCGCCGCCACATCAGCCGTAGGGTCCGCTGCGCGGACCGTCCTTCTTCGATCGCGCTGCGATCGCACACCACGAGAAATGTCCGCACAGCGGACCCTACGAGACTAGATCGCGATTTTCAGCGCGATCTCCTCGAATGGGACCTGCGGGACCTTGACCGTGCGGCTGCCCCGCGCCTGTTTCGCGACTCGCACCAACCCATGTCGCTCCAGAATCCGAATGTCCTCTTGCACGTTCTTGAGATCGCGGCCCGCCATGCTGGCCAGCTCATAGATCGAACGCGGCTGCCGAGTTCTGATCGTTCGCAGCAAGCCTAGCCGTTCGCGCGTCAGAAAATTGCGCACCGCTTCGAGGCTGGTAAAAGCGACGATCTCCCTCGGCGCAACGCGCCGGCCACTTCGCGCTGCCGCGAAGGCTTTCTTGAAGCGCTTCAGTCCTTCAGTGAACGGTTCGACGGTAAACGTGACGGTCTTCATTGCTCTCCTCCGATCAGCCGTTGCACGTCCGCCATGAAATCGGCGAGGAGACGTGCGACGCCAACGAACTCGTAGGGATGTTGCGTACGCCCAATGTGCCGATGGTGACCTTTGGGATGATGGTTGTCATAGAGAATCGTGGGCGCGTGACCGCCAGCGAGGATGAGCGCCAAGCGTAGCGGACGCCGTCGGGCTGCCGAGCGTTCGGAGCGACTCGCCATATCACCATCTCGCGGAGGTTTCCGCTCTCGTCGGTCATCTTCTCTCGGAGGACTAGTGTCGCCCTGCCACCCATCACCGCGCCTTACATGGCCTCTCATACCATGTAGCAGGAAGGTCTGCCAGTTCCGTTTTCCTTTCACCGGTCGGCTCGCTTTCGTCACGGCGGGACCGCGTTCGGTCAATCGCGGTAGTGTAGGGTTTATGAGATCACGGAATCGTACCGCTGGCCGCACAAGAGCAACTGATTGACCCGGAGTCTGGAGTAGGGTGCGAAATGGACCCTAAGCAGTGTCCGACGACCGACGTGCCGTCCGGTTGTGACACCGTACAGGGCTCTCCAGGAGTGCAACAGGGGCGCGGAGTGGGTGTCGGCGTTGGTGTTCGAGTACAGGCAAGGGCGATGATCACGAACGGGGTTCCATTGATGATGACCGTCGCGCCAGGTGTCACAGGGCACGACTCGAAAACTCCGATCACAGGCGGAGTTCCAATGTCCGGCGGGGTCGCCGTCGGAGCGCCGATCAGACGTTTGGTGTCATCCTCGCCGCATGCCACGATGGCGAAGCTGATGCAAAGCAGAAGTAGCGCGCGGCGCACGACTTCCCATACTACCAGTGGCGCAGAATCGGCAAGCAGGTCAGTGGAACAGCAGGATGGTGGACCCAAATGCGGCGCGCGGACGCGCGCGATAGGTAGGCATTGGGCGCCGCTAGAGTAGCAGTCATGAGAGTCTGTGAAGGAATCTCCTCAGTGGAGCGACGCTCCACCCCTCAAGATCAAACCGCGCCAGGGCGCACCACTCTTGAGGGCGGAGCGGTGCTCCGCCCTTCCCCTCAACGGATGCCTATCGACTGGCCAGCGCTTGCGCAGAGCGTCCTCACAGTCCGTGATGCGGCAGCAAGTCGGCGGCGCTGATGCGGCCGTCGGCGTTGACGTCGGCTTCCGCGCCTGACACGACCGCGCCGCCGCCACTGCTGATCGCCGCATCGCCGTCGCCATCGAACAGCTCAGCGATCAACTGCGCGAGATCGGCGCCTTCGATCCGGCCGTTGCGATCGAGGTCACCGGGGCGGATCGTGACCGCGGTCCGATTCCGAGCCAGCACGACGACGTGCGCGGAAGGCAGCGCGATCGCCAGATCGGGAAGGCGATCGTGATCGACATCGCCCACCGCGATGCCACTGGCTGGCGCACCGAGGATCAGCACGGCCGGCACACTGAACGTCCCGTGCCCGGTTCCGGGAAATAGCCGGACGACGCCGGCCGCCGCATCCAAGGCCACTAGATCGAGGCGGCCATCGCCGTTCAGATCGGCCGGGACCAATCGGTTCGCCAAGACGTCGGACACCACCACGCGCGCTGGCGCGAAGCCACTCGCCGTGCCGGCGAACAGCACGATGCTTCGATCGCCCGAGCCGGCGACGATGTCGAGCCGCCCGTCGCCGTCGGCATCACCGAGCGCCACCGCCAGCGGCTGCGCGAGATCGTGCACCGAGCCCGCCGCGAACTGCCCATGGCCATCGCCGCGAAAGATCTGCAAGCGATTTTGATCCGGCAGTGCCACCAGCAGATCGTCGTAGTGATCGCCGTCGAAGTCGTGCAGCACAAAATCACTCGGTCGCGATCCGGTCGCGATCGTCCCGAGTAAATCGAAGCGGCCATCGCCCTTGCCGTGTCGTACCGCGATTCCGTCGCCCTCGATAAGGACCACGTCGGTCACGTGGTCGCCATCGATGTCAATCGCGACCGGGCGCGCGGGCATGCTGCCCGTCACCGACGTGACCGTTTCCACGAACCCGCCCTGACCATCGCCGAACACGACCGCCAGACTATTGGATGCGCCGTTGGTGACCACTACATCGACGCGTTGGTCGTCGTCGAAGTCGGCGACGGCGAGATCGGTCGGCCCGAAACCGATGCGCGCGGTGACCGGCGCCGCAAACGAGCCGGCACCATCGCCATTGCGCAACTCGAGGCGGCCATCGTCGCGCGCCACCACCAGATCGAGCGCGTTATCGCCATTGAAATCAGCCAGACCGAGCGCCAATGGCGCCGCCACCAACGGGATCGTCGACGTGGCCACGAGCAACGGCGGCGTGGCCGTCGGTGTGGCGGTCGCCGTCGCGGTCATTGTGACCGTTGCCGTCGCGGTCGCGGTGCGACTCGCCGTCGGCGTCGGCGTCACCGTGCGGGTCGCCGTTGCCGTGTGACTGACGGTCGCGGTGGCTGTGCTGGTGAGCGTGCCGGTGAGTGTGCGTGTCGGCGATGGACTCGGCGACTGCGTCGCGGTCGGCGAATCGGTCGGCACGACGAATTGAGTCCGCGTAACCGTCGGCGTCACGGTGCGAGTTGCGGTCACGCTGGCCGTCGCCGTGTTGGTCAGCGTGGCAGTGGGCGAAGCGGTCGATGTATTAGACGGACTGACCGTCAACGTGGCCGACCGCGTCGCCGTCGCCGCAGTGTTGGTCAAGGTTGGCGTCGCCGTCCGCGTCACCGTCGACGTGCCGGTCGGGGTGATAGTAGGCGACACCGTCGCTGTCTGCGTCGGACTTCCCGTCAACGTCGCCGACCGCGTCGCTGTCGCCGCAGGGTTGGTCAACGTCGGCGTCGCGCTCCGTGTCGCCGTCGGCGTGCGCGTGATCGTCGGACTCTGCGTCGAAGTGGGGGTCCGCGACGGCGATGGGCTGAGCGAGTTGGTAGCGGTCGGCGTAATCGTCGGAGTCGCGGTCGCCGTTCCCGTCGCGGTGGAGCTACGAGTGAACGTCGCGGTCCGCGTGATCGTGGCAGTGACGGTGGGCGTCGCGGTGCGCGTCGGCGTACGCGTGAGCGTAACACTCGGCGTCGAGGTCACCGTCGGCGTGAGGGTTGGCGTGCGCGTCAGCGTGACGGTACGCGTCAGCGTCGCGGTGGCCGTCAGCGTCGCAGTGGGTGGAGGAACGACCATCACCTGGAACTGCGCCATGGCGATCAATTGCGCGGTTTCCGCCGTGAAGGTGATCACGAACGTGCTGCCGATTTGGGCTGCCGTTGGTGTGAACGTCAGCGTCGACACCACCGTGCCCATTCCGATCATCGGCGTAAACGCGGCATTCGCCGGTACGCCGCTCGCGGTCAGCGAGACTGTCGTTGCCGGGATCGCCTGCGCCGTCGCCTGATCGCCGATCGTCTGGCCCGCGACAATGGTGCATTGCACCGTGCTGCCAATCTGGAAGCATCCGGTCCCCGGTGGCCCGAAGATCTGTTGCGAGATGGTGAGCGTCGGCAGCGGGGTCGCGGTCTTGGTGGGCGTCGGCGCTTTCGTCGACGTTCGCGTCGGAGTCGGCGGGAACGCGACCGTGACATCGAGTTCTGTGTTGGCAAACTCGCCGGCCGTGCTGGCGAAGAATTGAATCGTGAACTGTCCGACCTGCGCCGCGCTCGGCGTAAACGTGAACGTGGACGAGACCGGGCTGATGCCGGTCTTCGGCGGGAAGCTGCCGTTGGCCGGCACCCCCGTGGCTTCGAGAACGATCTGAACCGGCGGCACGCTGCTCCCGTCGATCTGATCGCTGAGTGTCTGCCCAGGCGCAATCGTGCAGAACACCACGTTCGCAATCTGGTGACAGGATCCACCGGGCGGCACGGTGGGCGACTGCGTGATGGTGACGGCCGCGGCGGCGATGTGCGGCGCCGCCAGCAGACAGACAGCCACGAGGCCTACGCTCGCGCGCGCGAGGTGACCAATCCGAAGAGCGAAGAAGTTCACGCAGAGTCGCAGAGCCGCAGAGGCGGAGAGACGGATGCACCCCATTTTGGTGAAGCTCAGCGCGTTTGATGAACCGTTCCCTTGCACTGATATTCGCTGCGCTCTCTGCGGCTCTGCGTGAGACTCAACCTCGGGTTGCTATCGTCAGCGCTATCTCGCCGCCGCCGATGCGCTCGCCATCCGTTGCAGCACGCTGACAACATCGGCGCCCGTTACCTTGCCATCACCATTCACATCCGCCGCCGCGCCGGACATGAGTGTGCCGCCGGCGCAACTGGTCGCGTCGCTGCCGTCGCCGTCGAAGAGCTCAGTCAGCAAGAAGGACAGGTCGCTGCCGTCGACGCGGCCGTCACCGTTCAAGTCACCCGGTCGGACCACCGTGGCGGTGGTGTTGTGCAGCCTGACCACGCCGTTGCCCGTCGGCACCGACGCGACTTGATCGGGTAGGCGATCTCCATTGATGTCACCAAGCGAGGCCCCCGCAATCGGCGCACCCATCAACAAGACGACCGGCGGTCCAAAGCCGCCGCCGGTGCCGGGCAGGACGCGGATCACGCCACTCGCGTCGTCGACCGCCACCAAGTCGGGGCGTCCATCGCCGTTGAAATCCGCGCGCAGCAGACGCGACGCCGGCACCTCCATCGCCACGTCCGCGCCGGCACCAAACCCGCCCGGCATCCCGGCGAACAGCGTGAGCGCGTGGTTCGCCCCATGAGCAACGATCAGATCCGCGCGACCATCGCCGTTCACGTCACCCAGCGAAATGGCCCGCGGCTGATCGCCGTGCACATCGAGACTCGGCGGGCCGGCGGTAAAGTTGCCGCGCACGTCGCCGAGGAAGGTTCGCACGACATTCTGATCCGGCAAGGCGACCAGGAGATCCGGGAAGCCATCGCCGTTGACATCGAACTCGACAACGTCAGACGGAGGCGATCCGGTGCTCACCACCACCGGTCGTTGGAATGTTCCATCGCCCTTCCCTTTGCGCACTTCGATCTGCGTCGTTTCGACCACAATCACATCCGGAGTGCCGTCACGATCGACGTCGTCGACGAGGACGCGCAGGGGAGTGGCGCCGACCGGCGAGTTGAACACCTCGCCGAATCCCGTCGCATCACCGAGCACCACCGAAATGCTGCGCGAGGCCGCGTTCGCCACCACCGTATCCAGACGCCCGTCACCGTCCATGTCCGCCACCGCGAGATCGCTCGCCCCCAAACCGATGCGCGCTTGGTCGATCGGGGCGAACTGACCGCTGCCGTTGCCGGCGAGGAGATCGAGCTTGCCGTCCGTACCCGCCACCAGCAGATCGAGCAACCCATCGCCGTTCATGTCGGCCAAGCGTACGGGGCCGCTGTGGCCGGCGAGGGCGATGGTTGCGGTGGCAAAGTTTATCGACGCCGGAGGCGTCGGCGTCGCAGTCGCTGTCGCGGTGTGGGTGACACTCGCGGTGAGCGTCGCCGTCGGGGTCGGCGACGGCGTTCCAGTGACCGTCGCCGAACGGGTCGCCGTCGCGCTGGCGGTGAGCGTCGCAGTAGCGGTGAACGTCGCCGTTTGGCTGTGCGTCGCCGTGGCCGTTGCCGACGCGGAGTTCGTCGCTGAAGGCGTCACGCTCTGTGTCGCGGTCGCGGTATGAGTCAGCGTCGGCACCAGGCTGGGCGTCGCGGTGATCGTATGCGTCACTGTCGCGGTCGGCGACGGCGAACTCGTGATCGTCATCGACGCGCTCCGCGTCGCGGACCCTGTGGCGGTCGGCGTCGCCGTCACCGTGGCAGTTCGGGTCACCGTACCAGTGACCGATGATGTCGCGGTGAGCGTCGCCGGCGTGATCGGCGTGCGGGTCAGCGTCACCGACGCTGACGGTGTTGGGCTCACGGTACTTGTGCCGGTAGGCGACGAAGTCGTCGTGACGGTGATCGAGGCCGTCGCGGTCGCGGTGCGAGTCGCGCTCCCAGTCAGCGACGGCAACATCGAGGCGGTCGCTGTGACGGTCGCACTGCGCGTGGTCGTCGCCGACGTCGTCGGCGTTGCGGTGGCCAGCAGCGTACCGGTCATGGTCGCGGTCGTTGTTCCTGTCACTGTGGCGCTGCGCGTGGCGGAAGGTGAGGCTGTCAATGTGGCCGTCGTGCTCGGCGTCCGAGTCTGCGACGCGGTAGTCGTGAGACTGGCGCTCGGCGTCATCGTGATCGTCGGCGATACGGTTACCGTCGCCGTCACGGTGGCTGTGCGTGTGACGGTCGGACTGAACAGCGGCGTCGACGTGCGCGTCCCCGTGGTCGTCGGCGTCGCGCTGGCGGTCGGGGTCGCACTGCTGGTCGCGCTCAACGTCACGGTCGCCGATGCCGTCCGCGTCGCGGTTCCGGTGCGTGTCTGACTCGCACTACCCGTCACGGTTACGGTGCCGGTGACCGTGGTGGTCGGCGTTGACGTGCGGCTGTTGGTCACTGTCGGGGTCGGCGTGCTGGTCGCGGTGACGGTGAACGAGCGGGTCGAGGTCTGCGTCGCCGTCGCGGTTGCGGTTGGTGTCTCGGTGCGGGTCGTGGTGATGGTTGGCGTCAGCGTCACCGTGGCAGTCTGAGTCGCGCTGCGCGTGGCGCTGCTCGTCACGCTTGCGGTCGCGGTGCGCGTTGCCGTGCGCGTAGTAGTGTTGGTCGGGGTTGCGGTATCGGTCGGCGTGAGGGTGATCGTCGGCGTCAATGTGTCCGTCTTGGTCGCGGTCACGGTAGCGGTCGTCGTGGCGGTGGGCGTGACGGTGACCGTCGGGGTGATCGTCACCGTGTTGGTCGACGTCCGCGTGGCGGTCCCGGTGCGCGTCGCGGTGAGGGTCGCGGTGAGCGTCGGCGACTTCGTCACGGTGCTGGATTTCGTCACGGTCGCGGTGCGCGTCACCGTTCGCGTCGGCGTGTTGGTGATGGTCGGCGTCACGGTCACGGTGTTGGTGACCGTCGAGGTCGCCGTCCCGGTACGCGTTGGCGTTCGGGTGACGGTGTTGGTGACGGTACGGGTCGACGTCACCGTGCGGGTGGCGGTCTGCGTCGAGGTTGCGGTGCGTGTCGGCGGAATCGCCGGGGCGGCATGGCTCACCGCGATCGAGTCGTACTCGCCGGACGCGGGACAGCCCGACGGCACGCCGTTGCTGTCGGTGAAAAAGCCGCCGGCCCCGACCCTAAAGCTGGCGATCGCTCCGACGTTGTAGATGAACGTGATCGCCGCGTTCTCACCAAAGATGATGCCGTTGGCCTGAGTAGGCTGACAGATCGGGACACTTGTAGTCGGCGCCCCACCGAAGGCATACGCACTTCGATTCATCAGCATGCAACCGTTCAAGGCATCGATCGCGAATCCCGCGCTGACAGAGCCCCCGCTGGCGGTCAGCGCAAACGTATTCGCCCCACCACGAGTGATCGTCGTCGCGCCGATCGTGACGGTGCCGGTGCCGACGGGATCGAAGGTGGGGACGGTCGTCGTGCCGATGATGCCCGAGCGGCTGACCGACGCCGCCGGCAAGACCGCCGCAAAGTCCGCGCCTGCGAGCGCTTCAGTGAAGGAACCAGGGACGGTGCGGTTGCAGAGGTCGATGGATGTCGTGGCTCCCAACACCGTGGTGAGCCACATCCCCTCGGCACCGAGGCCGGCGCAGCGTTGACCAGCGGGGCAATCGATGTCGGCGAGGCACGTTGTGGCAAAACTCACGCTGCAGTTGCCGCGCGCCACCGTGCCGATCCACAGGATTTGGTACACCGTGCCGTCCTCGGCCCGGCCAATGGTTTCGACCAGTTCCGCGACCGCGGGCGCTGTCATGGTTGCCGTGGACAATACGATCACAGCGGCCACGACACCGATATGGCGTCTCAGGCTCGTCAGCACCCTCTCCCCCCGACCTCGTAGCGAAAAGCAGCTTCAGGCTAAGGCAAGTCTCTTGAGACTGTCAAACTGTTTTCGTTGTGGCTGTTTTCTTGGGGCGCTGCCCGCCGCTTTGCGAACACAGTCGAAGGGCTCGAACCGCCAGCGCGCGTGACGCACTCGCCGTCTTTGTCGCAAATCTTTGCGCCGATTCTCTCCTCTCTTGCGCCGGGCAATCCGACGCGAGTGCTCGCGACAATGGCTATCACCGTCGGTGGGTGCTTTCGCCAAGGCCACCGGTCGCAGAGCAACGCCCATCATTGGCTGGAATGCAGCGGTGGAATCTGTCGAGGCCAGCGCACGAGGCCGGCTCACAACGCCGCGCCGCATTTGTCCGGCGCTCCGCGCGAAAGAGGAGCACGAGGAGAAAACCGCGCTCGGTTTTCTCCTCGTAGGGGCGCGGGGGCGAAGCCCCGCATCCGATGATCCCCTCTTTTGTGGGCCCCCTGCGAACCGGCGCGCGCCCGCAGCCCGATCGCGCTGCGATACCAATGCTGCGCTCCTAGACGGCGACGGCGGCCTCAGGTGCGGACGACGCAATCGCCGTCATTGTCGCTTCCGTGTCCGCGCCTCTCTTGCGCCGGGCAATCCGGTGGGGGCGCAGGGGCGAAGCCCCGCATCCGGTGACCGTCCCTGTACGCCCGTCAAACCCGCATGCTAAGACGGCGCCGTGAGTCAACGACGACAACAGGCAATCGTGATGGGACTGGTCGCGCTGGCCGCGGCCACCACCGCGCGGGCGGGAGCAGACGCGATGAACGTACAGCGAGGCGACTACCGCGGCTGGGCGGATACCTACACGCTGAGTAACGGGCTAGTCGAAGTGGTAGTGCCGACCGCGATCGGTCCGCGCGTACTCGACTTCCATCTTGCCGGTGGCGAGAACATCTTCTACCTGCGCCCGTCCGATCTGGGAAAAACCGGCGAGCCCGACTTCGTCTTCCGCGGCGGTTGGCGGCTGTGGATCGCGCCCGAAACCCGTTCCACCACATACGAACCCGACAATCAGCCGTGTACGGTAACGGTGCTGGGATCGGGCGCGCTTCGTTTCACCGGGCCGGCGCAACCGACCGCGGGGATTCAGAAGAGCATCGAGGTGGCGCTGATCGAACATCAGCCGCGCGTGCGGGTCACGTCGCGGATCAAGAACGTCAGCGATCGCACGCTCGACTACGCGGCGTGGAGTCTCTCGGTGATGCGTCCCGGCGGCCGTGCGCTGGCGCCGATGGACGTCGGTGATCTCACCGCGTTCTTCGACACTCGCAGTTTGATCCTGTGGAGCTACACCAAAGTCGCCGACGCGCGTTACCGCTTCGGTGATGCGCTGGTGCAAGTCGATCAATCGCAAGTGCCGCCGGCCCCGGCGTCGGCCAGCGGCCGGCGCGCCGACGAGAGCAAGATCGGCGTCGACACCATGCAAGCCTGGGCCGCGTACCTGCGCGGCGATGTCTTGTACGTGAAGCGCTTCCCGCATCAGCCCGGCGCGTCCTACGCCGACGGCGGCGCGACCGTCGAGATCTATTCGTCCAACGAGTTCATCGAGGTTGAGAACCTCAGCCCACTCACATCGCTGAAACCTGGTGAAGAAATCGTCTACCCCGAAGAGTGGTCACTCTTCAGCGGCGCATCTGTCGCGACCGATGAAGCGGCCGCGTTGCGCGATCTGGAGCCGTGGCTCACCAAGGCGCCAGCGGTCGACCGAACAACCCACTGAGGATCCGTCTATGACCAACCTTGTCGAAGTTGTTTGGTACACGATCCCTGGAGCCATCTTTCTCGTGCCTCTGTTGTCGCCCAGCCCCCAACAACTCGTTTGCAATGCAATGGGTTTCGACAAGGCAGCTGGTCTGGCCGGGATCTTCTTTCTCGTTGGGTATGTCCTGCACCAAATGGCGCGTGCGGTCTTCGAGTTTTGGTTTGTCGGCTACGCAATGGGTGCGCGATCAGCGATTACGTGCATTCAGCAGGGAGGCAAGTGGGAGGAGGACAAAGACCGGCACCGGTGGTTTCGCTACCGGAACGATTTTCAACGCGGGTGTCGGGAGGAACGGACATGGCGCCTCAAGGCGCAGGCCGTATGGGAGTTGGGAGCCTACAATAGTTCCGTGATCAAAGAGGAGATGTATCGACACATTCAGCGCGCGTGGAACTACTGGATTTCCTTCCAGGCGATCGCCTTCTCCAGCGTGCTTTCAATTGTCTCCGCCATGGTCTGTCATGGCTGCACTTGGTGGATCCCCATTCAGCTGATCATTGTAGTCGTATTCTGGCTCAAGTCTGAGCTGACCCTTGAGTATATCAACCGACAAGAGGTACTCCTTGTTCGAACGCACTGGTCGTGTGCATTCGAGAAGTACTTTAGACAGTCAGGCCTGACGGGGGATGCCCCCGCCTGAGAGTTCAAGTCGGGCGGCGGTTGTACTCACCGCCCCGCTTCCCACTGCTTCCATTGCTCCAGATACGCATCGACATTGTCGCGGGTGACCACGTCGATGCCGGAGTAGTGGTAGACCTCCGTCGGTCGCTGGCCGTCGGTGATTTGTTTGAGCAGGCGCACCGACTCTTCGCCCCAGCCGAAATATTTCTGGCCGACGAGAAGCTGCACTTTGCCGGCGCGCAACAGGTCGGGCGCGGGCGGGATGGTGTCGAAGGCGACGACCTTGGTGCGCGCGGGATCGACCGGGTCGAGCGCGTTGCGCACGAACACCGGCCAGCCGCCGACCGACAACCAGCCGTCGAGATCGGGATAGCGCTGCGTCGCCGACGCGATCACTTCGGCGACCCGCACCGCGTCGTCGCGGACATCGAAGGTCTCGACCACGGTGATGTCGGGATACTGCTTGAGCGCAGCCTGCGCGCCTTCGAGTCGCTTCTGCAAGTTGTCGGCGCCGAGCGATGTGATCAGCGCGACCCGACCCTTCCCGCCGAGCAATTTCGCCAGGCCGTCGCCGAGCGCACGGCCACCTTCGATGTCGTTGACGCCGTAGAACGCCAGCCGCTTACTCTTCGGCGCGTCGGAGTCCCACGTGATCACCGGGATGCCGGCATCGACCGCGCGATTGATCGCGTCGGTGAGCAGATCGCCGTTCAGACACGAGATGGCGATGCCGTCGACGCGTTGACTGATGAACGACTCGAGGATTTCCTTCTGGCGAATTTCGTCGGTGGTCTCCGCCCCGCGCCACAACACCTCGACGCCTAGTTCCTTCGCCATGCGTTCGGCGCCGATGCGAGCGTACTCGAACACCGGAATATGGATCGCCTTTGGAATAATGGCGAAGCGCAGCTTGCGAGGTTGGTCGGACGGGTTGGAGCACGCGAATGAGAGGAACAGGATCGAGCAGAGAGCAAGCGTCTTGCGCATGAAGCATACTCAACACCACCAAGGCGGGATGAAGCAACTCCGCCAACAATCGTCCCTTCCGCTCTGCGACCTGCCATGGTTCGGTTTGTCAAGGGGCGGGATGAAAGCCACACCTCTTCTCTGCGGGGGCGGCGGGGTGGTGGTCCGCGCGCAGCCGCACCGGGCCACTGGCGTTGATGGTTGTCTCCCGGTGAACCTCCCACGGTCGGC